>NZ_JACVUL010000018.1:0-115926 GCF_016516575.1 Kosakonia sp. S57
TGCCGTGTCAGTGGAGGCGCATTATAGGGAGTTAATTCCTGCTGACAACCCCTAATTTCAAAAAACTTTTCAACCGTGTTTTTTTTCAACAAAGTGCGGTTAAAAGCGGCATAAATAGCGGGTATCGCTGTTTTTACCACCACTTATAGATATCGAATGGCATACTACCGAGTGAAATAAAGAAGAAGGAAGTGAGAAATGCCTTTAAACGCACAGCAACTTGCCGCGCAGAAAAACATCTCCTGGGTGATAGCCGAGAAACTGGCGCAGCAGATCCTGCGAGGAGAGTACGCGCCGGGAACCATTTTGCCCGGCGAGATGGAGCTCGGTGAGACGTTTGGCGTAAGCCGTACCGCAGTGAGAGAGGCAATAAAGACGTTAACCGCGAAGGGCATGGTCTTACCCCGCCCGCGCATCGGCACGCGCGTCATGCCGAAGGGGAACTGGAACTTCCTTGATACCGAGCTGCTCTCATGGTGGATGAGCGAAGACAATTTCCAGGAAGTGATCCAACACTTTCTTGTTATGCGCGCCAGCCTCGAGCCGCAGGCGTGCCTTCTCGCTGCCACACTGGCAAGTGCCGGGCAAAAAGCGTATCTGAATACATTAATGGAAGAGATGGTGTGTCTGAAGAAGACGTTTAACCGGGAACGCTGGATAGAGGTGGACATGGCGTGGCATGAACATATCTACACCATGAGCGGTAATCCTTTCCTTATGTCTTTCGCCACACTTTTCCACTCGGTTTACCATACTTACTTCACCTCTATTACTGAAAACGAAGTGATTAAACTGGATCTTCACCAGGCTATCGTCGACGCAATTCAGGAAAGCGACGGTGATAGTGCGTTTCAGGCGTGCCAGAGATTGTTGAATTCGCCTAATTAAAGGAATGAGTATGACAAAGAAGAAAGGGCGCAGTATGGCCGGGCTGCCGTGGATAGCCGCGATGGCCTTTTTTATGCAGGCGCTCGACGCCACCATCCTTAACACCGCCCTCCCCGCTATTGCACAAAGTCTTAACCGTTCGCCGCTGGCGATGCAGTCCGCGATCATCAGCTACACCCTGACCGTCGCGATGCTGATCCCGGTCAGCGGCTGGCTGGCCGACCGCTTCGGCACGCGGCGCATCTTTATGTTAGCCGTCAGCCTCTTCACCCTCGGTTCGCTGGCCTGCGCCCTCTCCAACTCCCTGGGCATACTGGTTGTCTTCCGCGTGATTCAGGGGATTGGCGGGGCGATGATGATGCCGGTCGCGCGCCTTGCCCTACTGCGCGCCTATCCGCGCAGTGAATTACTGCCGGTGCTCAACTTTGTCACCATGCCGGGGCTGGTCGGGCCGATTCTTGGCCCGGTAATGGGCGGCGTGCTGGTTACCTGGGCAAGCTGGCACTGGATCTTCCTGATTAATATTCCCATTGGTGTCGCCGGGTTGCTCTACGCGCGTAAATATATGCCAAACTTCACCACCCCGCGCCGCAGCTTTGATATGTGGGGCTTCCTGTTATTCGGCTTAAGCCTGGTGCTCTTCTCCAGCGGGATGGAGCTGTTCGGTGAGAAAGTGGTAGAAACTTGGCTTGCCCTGAGCATTATCTTCAGCGGCATCGCCCTGCTGCTGCTCTATATTCGCCATGCCCGCCGCCACCCGACGCCGCTCATCTCGCTCAACCTGTTTAAGACCCGCACCTTCTCCGTCGGCATCGCCGGGAATATCGCTTCGCGCCTCGGTACCGGCTGCGTTCCTTTCTTAATGCCACTGATGTTGCAGGTTGGCTTTGGCTATCCGGCGCTGATTGCCGGCTGCATGATGGCACCGACCGCGCTGGGTTCTATTCTGGCAAAATCGACCGTCACGCAGATCCTGCGCTGGTTTGGTTATCGCAAAACGCTGGTTGGCGTCACGCTCTTTATTGGCGTAATGATTGCGCAGTTCGCCCTGCAAACCCAGGCGATGGCGATCTGGATGCTGGTGCTGCCGCTGTTCATATTAGGCATGGCGATGTCGACGCAGTTTACCGCCATGAACACCATCTCCCTTGCCGACTTAACGGATGAAAACGCCAGTAGTGGCAATAGCGTGCTGGCGGTAACGCAGCAGCTGTCGATAAGCCTCGGTGTAGCCGTGAGCGCAGCGGTGCTGCGTTTTTATGAAGGGGTTGATGGCACCAACACCGTTGAGCAGTTCCACTACACCTTTATTACGATGGGCGCAGTAACGGTGGTCTCCGCTTTAACCTTTATGCTGCTGAAGGCGAAAGATGGCCGCAACCTGATCAAGGAGCGCCACAAAAAATCAGGCTGAGCCGCGCTCCATCAAGACCGGTGTCAGTTGCAGACGCTGTTGTTGCAGACTCGGGTCGGCAATACGGTGGATCAGCACATCAATCGCCAGCTCACCCAGTTCATCCTTTGGCTGATGGATGGTGGTGAGCGGCGGCGTCATATAGCGCGCCAGCTCGATATCGTCGTAACCGACAATCGCCATATCCTGCGGGATCGACAGCCCCGCCTGGTAGAGCGCCTGATAAGCGCCGACCGCCATCGCATCATTGCCGATAAACACCGCCTGCGGGCGCTCATCCATCGCCAGCAGACGCTGCATCGCCGTCAGGCCGCCGCCGAACTCAAAATCACTCTCGATCTCGTCGCCGTCGCGAATCGTTAGCCCGGCGCGCGCCATCGCCTCGCGGTACCCCTCCAGTCGCAGCCGGGAGGGCGTTTTATCCAGCGGGCCGGTAATACAGGCGATACGCGTCATCCCTTTATGAATGAGATACTCTGTCGCCATCATGCCGCCCAGCAGCGAGTTGTCCTGAATCAGATCGCTGTCGCCATCGAACGGTGCCCAGTCCATCATCACGGTGGGAATTGAGGGGTAACGGCTCATGATGACTTGGGAAGGCTGATGCGTTTCGGTGCAGAGCAGAAGCAGCCCGTCGACGCGCTTTTGCATCAGCGTTTCCAGATTGCGGTTCATTCGCTGCTCGTCGCCTTCGGTATTGCATAACACCAGGCTGTAGCCACGCTCGAAGCAGCTGCGCTCTACCCCGCGCACCAGCTCAGAGTAAAAAGGGTTGGTACTGGCGGTGATCAGCATCCCAATCGTGCGCGTCTGTTTAAGCTTCAGGCTGCGCGCCACCGCGGAAGGCGCATAGTTCAGCGACGTGATCGCGGCGTCCACCTTCTCGCGAATCGCCTCACTGACAAAGCGATCGTTATTAATAACGTGGGAGACGGTAGAGGTAGAAACGCCCGCCAGGCGGGCAACATCCTTCATGGTGGCCACGCGTCACCCCTGCTGAGCAAGAAAATCATCAATCTCATTACGCCACGGAACCGAAGGCTGCGCCCCTTTGCGCGTCACGGCGATAGCCGCCGACGCATGGGCGAAGCGGATTGCCTCATCCAGCGGTTTCTCTTCCAGCAGCGCAGTCATCAACGCGCCGTTAAAGGTGTCGCCCGCGGCGATGGTATCAATGGCTTTCACCTTGAAACCCGGTACGCGCTTGCCTTCACCGTTTACGCTGGCCCACACGCCGCGGCTGCCGAGAGTAATGATGACCGTACGGATGCCTTTATCATGCAGCACCCGCGCGGCACGCGCCGCATCTTCATCACTGGAAACCGCGATGCCGGTGAGTTTTTCTGCTTCGGTTTCGTTAGGGGTAATGATATCCACCAGCGCCAGCAGCTCATCGGAGAGTTGCCGGGCGGGCGCGGGGTTTAGCGCGACCGTAGTCTGGTTCTGCTGAGCAATACGGGCTGCCGCCAGCACGCTCTCAACCGGTGATTCCAGTTGCATTAACAGCGCCGACGCCTCTGCAATTAAGGTCTGCTGCTCAGCCACGCGTTCGGTGGAGAGCGCCGCATTGGCGCCGGCATGAATACCGATGACATTCTCCCCTTCGCCGTTAACGAAAATCAGCGCCACGCCAGTTGACTCACCCGCAACCACGCTGACGGGTGCCACATCAATGTTGTCGCTGGCGAGCTGCTTACGCACCCGCGCGCCGGTATCGTCATCGCCGGTGCAGGCGATAAACGCGATATCCGCGCCGCTGCGTCCGGCTGCGACGGCCTGATTGGCCCCTTTGCCGCCGAATGCCACCTGATAGTGGTTGCCGGTTACGGTTTCGCCGGGTGTCGGGAAAGATTCAAGGTTAAGAATGTGATCGGCATTGATACTGCCAAGAACGACGAGTTTGCCTGCGGTTTTCATGATGAGCGTGTCCATAAAGTGCGCCACCGCGAACGGTGGCGCGTGCCATGCTTTTCTTTTATTACCTTGTCCCTCAGGCTGACAGAACGTATATCGAGCCTGAACGTTCTGTTACTGCTTGATGACCAGTTTCAGGTCAACCGGATTTTTAGCGTAAACTTTTTCGCCTTTCAACACTTTGTCTGCGGTATCAACGCCTTTCGCGCCAATCTGCTCCGGCAGCTGGGCAACGGTAGCAGCCAGTTTGCCATCGTTTACCGCTTTTTCGCCATCCGGCGTACCGTCAAAACCGACTACCATCACGTCGCTTTTGCCCGCGGTCTGCAGCGCGCGCAGCGCACCGAGCGCCATCTCATCGTTCTGGGCGAAGACAGCCTGCACGTCCGGATGCGCGGTCAGCAGGTTCTGCATCACGTTCAGGCCTTTGGTGCGGTCGAAGTCAGCCGGCTGGCTGGCGAGGACATTGAATTTGTGCGCAGCGACCGCCTGCTGGAAGCCTTCACCACGCTCACGCGCGGCGGACGTCCCGGCAATACCCTGCAGCTCGATCACTTTCGCGCCTTCGCCCGCTTTCTTGGCGATGTAATCACCGGCAATTTTACCGCCGAGCACGTTATCAGAGGCGATATGGCTTACTACTTCACCGCTGCTGGCGACGCGATCGAGGGTGATCACCGGGATTTTGGCCTGGTTAGCCATTTTGATGGCGTTGCCAACCGCATCGGAATCGGTCGGGTTGATCAGCAGCAGCTTGGTGCCGCGAACGGTTAAATCCTGGACGTTGGCCAGCTCTTTCGCCGGGTTGTTCTGCGAGTCCAGCACCACCAGGTCATAACCCAGTTTGTTGGCCTCTTTCTGCGCGCCATCCTTCAGCGAGACGAAGAACGGGTTATTCAGGGTCGAGATCACCAGAGCAATAGAGTCTTTCGCCATCGCGTTCGCACTTACCGTGGCGCTCAGGGCAACAGCAGAAACCAGAGTGGCCAGTTTTTTCATGTTCATGTTCATGAGTCCTGTTGTGTAGGGAATTACTGCTTTTTGTTGTCTACCAGCACCGCCAGCAGAATCACCACTGCTTTAACGATCATCTGGTAATAGGAAGAAACGCTCAACAAATTCAGGCCATTATTGAGGAAGCCAAGAATCAATGCGCCGATCAATGTCCCAACAATACGACCTTTCCCGCCGGCAAGGCTGGTACCGCCCAGCACCACCGCGGCAATCGCATCCAGTTCATAACCCGCGCCCGCGGTCGGCTGCGCTGAGGAGAGACGTGCAACTTCGATAATGCCCGCCAGCGAGGCCAGCAGGCCGCTCAGGGAGTAGACGATAATTTTGACTTTATCGACGCTGATACCCGAGAGACGGGTCGCCGCTTCGTTACCGCCCAGCGCATAAATGTAGCGTCCCAGACGGGTGTGATGTAACAGATACCAGGCGGCAATAAAGACCACGGCCATGATCCACACCGGCGTTGGCACGCCGAGCGGGCGACCGATACCGAACCAGCCAAAAATATCGGCATTAGCGGTAAAGCCGGTGTTGGCGGGGCTGCCGTTGGTGTAAACCAGCGTCACGCCGCGCAGCAGCAGCATCATCACCAGCGTGGCAATAAACGCCTGCACGCGGCCTTTGGCGACGATGGTGCCGGTCACAGCACCCACCGCCGCGCCCAGCGCCAGCGCACCGGCGACCGCCACCAGCGCATTCACCTCCATACCCACCAGCGAAGCGGCGACCGCACCGGTGAGCGCCAGCAGAGAACCGACGGACAGATCGATCCCCGAGGTCAGGATCACCAGCGTCATGCCCACCGCCATAATGGCGTTGACGGAGGTCTGCTGGAGAATATTCAACAGGTTATTGACGGTAAAAAAGTTGGGACTCATGGTCGAAACGATGGCGATCAGCACCAGCAGGGCGATCAGCGATTTTTGTTCCATCAGCCACGCTTTGCTGAAATAGCGGCGACCAGAAACGGCCTGGGTAGTCATCTCTCTTACTCCTGATTCACACGATTAAGCTTGCCCACAGCGGCAGCCATCAACACTTCCTGAGTGGCCTGCTCGCGCGTGAATTCCCCGCCGAGATGCCCTTCATGCATCACCATGATGCGATCGCTCATGCCCAACACCTCCGGCATTTCCGACGAAACAAGAATGATGCTCAGGCCATCGGCCTTGAACTGGTTAATAAGTTGGTAAATCTCTTTCTTCGCCCCGACGTCCACGCCGCGCGTAGGCTCATCGAGGATCAGCACTTTCGGGCGAGTCATCAGACCGCGCGCAATCGCCACTTTTTGTTGATTACCGCCGGAGAGCAGACCGATCGGCTGCTCCATTGATGGCGTTTTAACATTGAACAGACGAATAAAATCACTTACCGCCTGCTGCTCTTCTTTATGCTTAAGGTTGCCGCCCGTGCGGCTGAAGTAGCGCAGCGCGGTCAACGACATGTTCTCTTTTACCGACATGCCGAGCACCAGCCCGTCGCGCTTGCGGTCTTCAGAGATGTAGACAATGCCGTTCGCCAGCCCATCCTGCGGCGTTTTAGCGATCACTTCATGGCCGTCGAGGGTGACATATCCGCTGGTACGCGGCAGTGCGCCATACAGCACTTTCATCAGCTCCGTACGCCCGGCACCCATCAGCCCGGCCACGCCGAGGATTTCGCCTTTGCGCAGCGTAAAGCTGACGTTATCAACCCCCGGCCCGCAGAGATTATCGACCGACAAACGCACCTCGCCCGGCGCTTTGTCCAGACGCGGGTATTGATCTTCCAGTTTGCGGCCGACCATCATCTCAATCAGCGTATCTTCCGTGAGCGTTGCCACTTCGCGCTCGGCAATAAACTGCCCGTCGCGAAACACGGTAACGTCATCGCAAATCTCGAAGATCTCTTTCATACGGTGAGAGATATAGACGATGCCGCGCCCCTGCGCTTTCAGTTCGCGGATCACGCGAAACAGCGACTCGGTTTCGGTATCGGTCAGCGCATCGGTCGGCTCATCCATAATGATGACCTGCGACTCATAGCTCATCACTTTGGCGATTTCGACCATCTGCTGATCGCCGATGGAGAGCTCGCCTACCGTGCGATCGCTTTTAAAGCGCAGATTGAGTTTAGCCAGCAGCGTGTTGGCTTCGGCGAACATCTTTTTCCAGTCGATTTTGCCGAAGCGGTTAACAAACTCGCGGCCAAGAAAGATGTTCTCGGCAATGGTGAGCTGCGGAATCAGGTTCAGCTCCTGGTGAATAATGCCGATGCCCGCTTCCTGAGAGGATTTTGGCCCGCTGAAGGTGGTCTCTTTACCGAGCCAGAGCAGCGAACCGGCGTCACGGCTGTAGATGCCGGTCAGCACTTTCATCATTGTCGACTTTCCGGCGCCATTTTCGCCGACCAGCGCCATCACGCGGCCGGAATAGACGTTCAGCGCCGCGCCAGAGAGGGCTTTAACGCCGGGAAAGGATTTATCAATGCCTTTAAGTTGCAGTAATGCGTCCATGATCGCCTCAGAAGGTGACGCCGGCACAGAGAATGATATTCGCAAACGGGGAACACTCCCCGCTGCGAATAACCGCCTGACTACCTGCGGTCTCTTTTTTGAATTGTTCGTGCGTAACGTACCGCACTTCGATGGTATTCCCCTGGTGTTGCTGCAGCTGCTCAAGGTGAGTGAGCAACGTTTCGTGGAGTTGCGGATTCAACTGCTTGATCTCCGACGCGATGATTGCGGCCTCAACCTGCATTTCTGCGGTCACCACTTCCAGCACCTGCATAAAGGAAGGCACGCCCTGGGTTAACGCCATATCAATGCGTTGCGCACTGCGCGGCACCGGCAACCCGGCATCACACACCACCAGCGTATCGGTATGACCAAGACGAGAGATGACAGACGAAATATCAGCGTTCAGAACACAACCTTTTTTCATATTTTTGCTCCATGAGCGAAACGTTTCGCTGACGGCAGTGTAGTACGAAGAATGTTCTGAAAACTATCGCCTGATTGAAGAAGTGTGATCGGAATCGAAACGTTTCGCTCAACAGAGTGGTGAAAAAAGCAGCGCGACTCTCTTAAGGTAAATTTATAGCAAATGAGAGCAAAAACCCCTCTTAGGGAGGGGTTTGAGAGGTGTCAAATTTCGACCTGCGTACCGAGTTCGATAACCCGGTTAGGTGGGATCTCAAACTGGTCCGGCGCGCGCAGGGCGTTGCGCTGCAATACCAGGTAGAGCTTGCCGCGCAGGCGCAGATACCACGGGCGTTTGCCGAGGATCAGCGACTCGTGGGACATAAAGAAGGAGGTTTCCATCATCCGGCAACTCAGCCCTTCCAGCCCGCAGCGGTGGAACACCTCTTCGACGTTCGGCGTTTCGCGCCAGCCGTAGCTTGCCACTACGCGCCAGAAAGTGGGCGAAAGCTGCTCAATCTGCACGCGGCGAACGTTATGCACATACGGCGCATCTTCAGTACGCAGCGTCAGCAGGATCACACGCTCATGCAGCACCTTGTTGTGCTTCAAGTTATGCATCATCGCAAAAGGAATGACGTTAAGCGCGCGGGACATATAGACCGCTGTTCCCGGCACACGTACCGGCGGCGATTTCTCCAATGAAGCGATCATCGCTTCCAGCGAGTTACCGTGCTCATGCATCCGGCGCAGCAGGCGGAACCGCTCGCTCTTCCAGGTGGTCATCACCAGGAACATCACCAGACCGAGGCTCAATGGCAGCCAGCCGCCGGAGACAATCTTATCGAGGTTCGCCGAGAAGAGCGGCACATCGATGCAGAGGAAGAAGAGCAGCAGCATGCCGACCAGAATCTTATTCCAGTGCCAGTTTTTGCGCGCCACGGTGGTGAAGAGCATGGTGGTCAGCACCATGGTGCCGGTCACCGCAATACCATATGCCGCCGCCAGGTTGCTGGAGTGTTCGAAGCTGACAATCACCAGCACCACCGCGAAGTAGAGCAGCCAGTTGATAAACGGGATATAGATCTGCCCGGACTCCATCTCCGAGGTGTGAATAATCCGCATCGGCGCCAGATAACCAAGGCGTACCGCCTGGCGCGTCAGGGAGAAGACACCGGAAATGACCGCCTGCGAAGCAATCACCGTCGCCAGCGTGGCGATAATCAGCATCGGGATCAGCGCCCACTCAGGGGCTAACAGGAAGAAGGGGTTTTTAATCGCTTCGGGGGTTTTCAGCAGCAGCGCGCCCTGGCCAAAGTAGTTCAGCACCAGCGATGGCAGCACCACGCTAAACCACGCCACGCGGATCGGCAGCTTACCGAAGTGGCCCATATCCGCGTAGAGCGCTTCCACGCCGGTAATAGAGAGCACTACGGCACCGAGGGCAACAAACGAAATGGCTTTGTACTGCAAGAAGAAGTTAACCGCCCACATCGGGTTAAGCGCCTGCAGCACTTCCGGGTTGGCAATAATGCTGCGTACGCCGAGCACCGCCAGAATCAAAAACCACGCCAGCATAATCGGCGCAAAGAGTTTACCCACCAGCCCGGTGCCATGTTTTTGAATCGCAAACAGCAGCGTCAGCACCACGATGGAAAGGGGCACAATCCACGTGTCGAGGGAGGGGGCGACAATCTCAAGGCCTTCGATGGCCGACATCACCGAGATGGCGGGCGTAATCACCACTTCGCCATAGAAGAAGCTGCCGCCGATCAGGCCCATAATCACCAGCACCGAGGTCATCCTGGCGGAAGTGTTACGTCCGGCCAGCGACATCAGCGTCAGGATCCCGCCTTCACCGGCGTTATCCGCCCGCATTACGAAGGTGAGGTACTTAATCGAGACGACAAAAACCAGTAGCCAGAAAATCAGCGACAGGAAGCCAAAGACGGCATCGCGCTCAACGCCGAAGCCGAACTGACCAGATAAACATTCACGCAGTGTATAGAGTGGGCTGGTACCAATATCACCGTAGACAACCCCAATTGCCGCGAGAGTGACCGCGGGTAACGATTGTTTCTTATCAGTGCTCATAGACTAATCTTTTGATTGAATGCAATTATGTGTGCTTAGTCCCTTGGCCCACAAAAAGCGCACAGTATGCACGATTATCGACGGAATCGTACCCCTAAATGCAACCACATTAATCTGGCTCAATGAAAACAAAGCCGTTCTTCAGTCTATTACAGGCACTTTCAGGAACGTTTATAATCGCTCTGACAAGCCGGAAACCACGGCGAAAGGACGCAGATTCATTATGGCTCACTTACATCTATTAGCAGAAAGAATTTCCCGCCTCAGCAGCGCGCTGGAGAAAGGCCTGTTTGAGCGCAGCCATGCGATCAGGCTCTGTTTACTCGCCGCCCTGAGCGGCGAAAGCGTATTCCTGCTGGGTCCACCGGGCATCGCCAAAAGCCTGATTGCCCGCCGCCTGAAATTCGCCTTTAAAGATGCCCGCGCTTTTGAATATTTAATGACCCGTTTCTCCACGCCGGAAGAGGTTTTCGGCCCACTTTCCATTCAGGCGCTGAAAGATGAAGGTCGCTATGAGCGTCTCACAAGCGGCTATTTACCGGAAGCGGAAATCGTCTTTCTGGATGAAATCTGGAAAGCAGGCCCGGCGATCCTTAACACCCTGCTGACCGCCATTAACGAACGCCGTTTTCGTAACGGCGCCAGCGAAGATCACATTCCGATGCGCTTGCTGGTGGCGGCCTCTAACGAACTCCCGGAAGCGGACAGCAGCCTCGAAGCGCTCTATGACCGCATGCTGATTCGTCTCTGGCTCGACAAAGTACAGGAGAAGAGCAACTTCCGCTCAATGCTTATCAGCCAGCAGAGTGAGAGTGAAAACCCGGTACCGGCAGAGCTGCAAATCACCGATGAAGAGTACATCCGCTGGCAGCATGACATTTCGCAGGTGGCGCTGCCGGAACCGGTGTTTGAGCTGATTTACACCCTGCGCCAGCAGCTCGATACCCTGCCGAACGCGCCGTATGTTTCCGACCGGCGCTGGAAAAAAGCGATTCGCCTGTTGCAGGCCAGCGCCCTGTTCAGCGGCCGCGACGCGGTGGCCCCCATCGATCTGATTTTGCTGAAAGATTGCCTGTGGCACGACGCGGAAAGCCTGCGCCTGCTGCAACAGCAGCTTGACGTTTTGATGACCGGGCACGCCTGGCAGCAACAGGCGATGGTGACGCAACTGAGTGCGATAGCCCAGCGACACCTGCAACTTCAGCAGCAGCAAAGCGATAAAACCGCCCTCAGAGTGGAACGTCAGGGCGGCATGTTCAGCCGTCGTCCCCATTACGAACTTCCTGCGGATCTGACCGAGCCGGTGCTGACGCTTCTGCTACAGCAACCGCTGAAACTGCACGATCTTAACGTTATCCACATTACCCTTGAGCGCAGCGCGCTGGAGCAGTGGCTGGCGAAAGGGGGCGAGATCCGCGGCAAGCTTAACGGGATTGGCTTTGCTCAGCCGCTTAATATGGAAGTGGATGCCAGTCAGCACCTGCTGGTGCGCGATGTCAGTTTGCAGAGTTCGCGGCTGGCGCTGCCGGGCACGGCGTCAGAGAACGTGCCGGATGAGATCAGGCAGCAGCTGGAGGCGCTGGACACCACCTGGCACCAGCAGCACACCCGCTTTAGCGAACAGCAGAAGTGTCTGTTTATCTCCAGCGACTGGTTGGGTCGCATTGAAGCCAGCCTGCAGGATGTCAGAGCGCAGATCCAACAGGCGCGTCAATGATCCCACTCGATACGCTCAATGTGATGCTGACCATCAGCGAAGAGGCGTTGATAGAGGATCTTATTGTCCTCTTACTTGCCTCGCCGCAGCTGGCGATCTTTTTTGAAAAGTTTCCCAAGCTCAAGCATGCCATTACGGAAGATCTGCCGCGCTGGCGCGAAGCGCTAAAAAAGCATCTCAAAGAGGCGGAAGTACCCAAAACGCTGGCGGAAGAGGTGCTCGCTTTTCAGCAGAGCCAGCTGCTCTCCACCTCGCAGTTTACCGTTCAGCTGCCGCAAACCCTGGCCCTGCTTAATAAGGTGCAATCCCCTTTCGCGGCGCAGGCTCGCCAGATGGTCAGCGATAACCCCGCTTTCACCCCGGCACTGCATACGCTCTTTCTTCAGCGCTGGCGTCTGAGCCTGGTGGTGCAAACTACCGCCTTTAACCAGCAACTGCTGGAGGAGGAGCGCGAACAACTGCTGAGTGAAGTGCAGGCGCGCATGACCCTCAGCGGCCAGCTTGAACCGGTGTTGATTGAAAATGAGAACGCGGCCGGCAGGTTATGGGATATGAGCGCCGGGCAGCTTAAACGCGGTGATTACCAGCTGATCGTCAAATATGGTGATTTCCTTAAAGAGCAGCCCGAACTCCAGCAGCTGGCAGAGCAACTGGGTCGTTCGCGGGAGGCGCGTTCGGTGCCGCGCAAAGATGCTCCGATGGAGACCTTCCGCAGCCTGGTGCGCGAGCCGTCAACGGTGCCGGAGCAGGTCGATGGCCTGCATCAAAGCGACGATATCCTGCGCCTGCTGCCGCCTGAGCTGGCGACCCTCGGCATCACCGAGCTGGAGTATGAGTTTTATCGGCGGCTGGTGGAGAAGCAGCTGCTGACCTACCGGCTTCACGGCGATGCCTGGCACGAAAAGATCACTGAGCGTCCGGTGATTCATCAGGATTTTGATGAGCAGCCGCGCGGGCCATTTATTGTCTGCGTCGACACCTCCGGTTCCATGGGCGGGTACAACGAACAGTGCGCGAAAGCCTTCTGCCTGGCGTTGATGCGCGTGGCGCTGGCGGACAAACGGCGCTGCTTTATTATGCTCTTCTCCAGCGAAGTGGTGCGTTATGAACTGACCTGCGATAGCGGGCTGGAGCAGGCGATCCGCTTTCTGAGCCAGCGCTTTCGCGGCGGCACCGATCTGGCGAGCTGCTTTCGTGCGGTGATTGAGCGGATGCAGGGCGGCGAATGGTATGACGCCGACGCGGTGGTGATCTCTGATTTTATCGCCCAGCGACTGCCGGACGAGGTGATCGGTAAGGTAAAGGAGCTGCAACAGCTGCATCAACACCGCTTTCACGCGGTGGCGATGTCAGCCCACGGTAAGCCCGGCATCATGCGTATCTTTGACCATATCTGGCGCTTTGATACCGGGATGCGCAGCCGCTTGCTGCGCCGCTGGCGGCGTTAAAGCAGGCCGGCAACTTCGTCGCGCACGGCGGCGGGCCATACGCCGCACTGCACCTGGCCGATGTGCGAGAGTTGTAACAGCAGCATGGTGAGGCGCGACTGACCAATGCCGCCGCCGATGGTTTGCGGCATCTCACCACGCAGCAGCGCCTGGTGCCAGTCGAGTTGCAGCCTCTCTTCATCGCCGGTCAGTTTCAGCTGGCGCTTCAGCGCTTCGGCGTCAACGCGGATTCCCATCGATGAAAGCTCCAGTGCATCCTCCAGCACCGGGTTCCACACCAGGATATCGCCGTTGAGGCCGCTGAAACCGGCTTCGGCTGGCGTGCTCCAGTCATCATAATCCGGCGCGCGAACATCGTGACGCTTGCCATCGCTAAGCTTGCCGCCAATCCCCATCAAAAAGACGGCGCCCAGCTCTTTAGCGATCGCTTTTTCGCGCCCTTTCGCATCTAAGTGCGGGAAGCGGCTGAGCAGCGTTTCGCTGTGCACGAAGTGGATCTGCTCTGGCAGGAACGGTGCCAGACCAAACGCTTCGCTAACTGCTGCTTCAGTCGCTTTGATCCCGGACCAGATCGCTTCAACGGTCGATTTCAGGGTCGCCAGCTGGCGCTGACCGTCACCCAATACGCGCTCCCAGTCCCACTGATCCACATACACGGAGTGAATGGGAGAGAGGCGATCTTCATCGGGGCGCAGGGCTTTCATATGGGTGTAAAGCCCCTCACCCGCGCTGAAATCGTGTTGCCCCAGCGTCTGACGTTTCCACTTTGCCAGCGAGTGCACCACCTCAAAGCGGGCATCCGGCAGCGTTTTCACATTGACCTGTACCGCTTTCTCGCAACCCGACAGGTTATCCTGCGTGCCATCCCCTACCCGGCTGAGGATCGGTGCCTGCACTTCAATCAGGCCCAGTTTCTCTTCCAGCTGGCGAGAGAAGAAGGATTTCACGAAGGCAATCTGGCGTTGTTTTGCGATGTAGGCGGTTTTCATTTTTTTAACTCCTGTCTGCGTAGGCTTGCAATTAAGCAACAGAAACAGGCATAAGTTCAATAATCCACAATTAAAAAGGCCAACACGCTTTTGAATCGCTAAAATAGCCGGCTAAAATAGAATGAATCATTAATCTACATAAGAAAAACGTATGGAAAATTATCAGATCGACAATCTGGATCGCGGCATCCTCGAAGCGTTAATGGCCAATGCCCGTACGGCGTATGCTGAACTGGCGAAGCAGTTCGGCGTCAGCCCAGGCACCATTCATGTGCGGGTAGAGAAGATGAAGCAGGCGGGTATTATCACCGGCGCGCGCATCGACGTCAGCCCGAAGCAACTCGGTTACGACGTCTGCTGCTTTATCGGCATCATTTTGAAGAGCGCTAAAGATTACCCCTCGGCACTGGCAAAACTGGAGAGCCTCGAAGAGGTGACCGAAGCCTACTACACCACCGGACACTACAGCATCTTTATTAAAGTGATGTGCCGCTCGATCGACGCGCTGCAACAGGTACTTATCAACAAGATCCAGACTATTGATGAGATCCAGTCCACCGAGACATTGATCTCGTTGCAAAACCCCATCATGCGCACGATCCGCCCGTAACCGGGCGTTTTCATCCACGATCTATACCCGCATTGTCCACAGGTAGATCCCAGCTCATTCACAGCGTACAATACGCCCCACTTTGTCGTCGCAGGGCGACTAAAACGGAGCGGATTCATGGCAGACATTACTCTTATTAGCGGCAGCACCCTTGGCGGTGCGGAATACGTGGCAGAGCATCTGGCTGAAAAGCTGGAGGAAGCGGGGTTCAATACCTTTACGTTCCATGGGCCGTTATTAGAGGATTTGCCGCAGCAGGGGCTCTTGCTGGTGGTCACTTCCACCCACGGCGCGGGCGATATCCCGGACAACCTGCTGCCAATGTATGAAGAGCTTGATGAACTGAACCCGGATCTGTCGCAGATTCGCTTTGGCGCGATCGGTATCGGCAGCCGTGAATATGACACCTTTTGTCAGGCGATCGAAAAAATGGAAGCCGGGCTGAAGAAAAATGGTGCCAAACAAATCGGTGAAACGCTGAAGATCAACATCCTCGATCACGATATTCCGGAGGATCCGGCCGAAGAGTGGCTGGGATCCTGGATTAAATTGCTCAATATTGTGTAAAGATCGTGCGATCAGCAGTGGATAACTAGGCTTAAAAGCGCTTATTAACCGGTAGTTATCCAATGAATAACTCTGCTCACCGATCCGCCCTGTGTATAACCAGCCCTTTTGATCCCAGCTTATACGTTGCAGGATCACCGATCATTCACAGTTAATGATCCTTCCTAATGAACTGATCTTAAAGCGATGATCCGGCTTATCCACAAGACATCGCGATCCTAATAAGAGATCACAATAGAACAGATCTCTCTATATAAAGATCTTCTTTTTAATAGCCGGGATCCGGAGTCTTTCTCACTGGACTAAAGTTGAGTAGAATCCACGGCCCGGCCACAAATTCACTTTCTAACCGCTCAGGCGAGGCATACCACCATGTTTTATCCGGATCCTTTTGACGTCATCATCATTGGCGGGGGTCATGCAGGCACTGAGGCCGCAATGGCCGCAGCGCGTATGGGTCAGCAGACTCTGCTTTTGACACACAATATCGACACCCTGGGACAGATGAGCTGCAACCCGGCGATCGGCGGTATTGGGAAAGGACACCTGGTTAAAGAAGTGGATGCACTGGGCGGGTTGATGGCGAAAGCGATCGATCATGCCGGGATCCAGTTTAGGATACTAAACGCAAGCAAAGGCCCTGCCGTTCGGGCGACCCGTGCTCAGGCGGATCGCGTGCTCTATCGCCAGGCGGTACGCACTGCGCTGGAGAACCAGCCGAACCTGATGATCTTCCAGCAGGCGGTTGAGGATCTGATCGTCGAAAACGATCAAGTGGTTGGTGCCGTTACCCAGATGGGGCTGAAGTTCCGCGCGAAAGCGGTGGTACTGACCGTCGGCACCTTCCTGGATGGCAAGATCCATATCGGGCTGGATAACTACAGCGGTGGCCGTGCAGGCGATCCGCCGTCGATCCCGCTCTCCCGCCGTCTGCGTGAACTGCCGCTGCGCGTCAGCCGCCTGAAAACCGGTACGCCGCCGCGAATTGATGCGCGTACCATCGATTTCAGCGTGCTGGCACAGCAGCACGGCGACGATCCGATGCCGGTCTTCTCGTTTATGGGCAATGCCGCTCAGCATCCGCGTCAGGTGCCGTGCTATATCACGCACACCAACGAAAAGACCCATGAGGTGATCCGCAATAACCTCGATCGCAGCCCGATGTATGCCGGCGTGATCGAAGGGATCGGCCCGCGCTACTGCCCGTCGATCGAAGATAAAGTGATGCGCTTTGCCGATCGCAACCAGCATCAGATCTTCCTTGAGCCGGAAGGGCTTACCTCTAACGAAATTTACCCGAACGGCATCTCTACCAGCCTGCCGTTCGATGTGCAGATGCAAATCGTCCGCTCAATGCAGGGGATGGAAAACGCGAAGATTGTTCGTCCGGGCTACGCCATTGAGTATGACTTCTTCGACCCGCGCGATCTGAAACCGACGCTCGAGAGCAAATATATCAACGGCCTCTTCTTCGCTGGCCAGATCAACGGTACCACCGGTTACGAAGAAGCTGCTGCGCAGGGGCTGCTGGCAGGTCTGAACGCCGGGCGCTACTCGGCGGATAAAGAGGGCTGGGCACCGCGTCGCGATCAGGCTTACCTGGGCGTACTGGTGGACGATCTCTGCACGCTGGGCACCAAAGAGCCCTACCGCATGTTTACCTCCC
The DNA here is from genome assembly GCF_016516575.1 of Kosakonia sp. S57. Classification (NCBI taxonomy): domain Bacteria; kingdom Pseudomonadati; phylum Pseudomonadota; class Gammaproteobacteria; order Enterobacterales; family Enterobacteriaceae; genus Kosakonia; species Kosakonia sp. S57. The sequence continues at coordinate 17,221 of NZ_JACVUL010000018.1, forward strand.
GCGCGGAGTATCGCCTGATGCTGCGCGAAGATAACGCCGATCTGCGTCTGACCGAAGCGGGTCGCGAGCTCGGTCTGGTGGATGACGAGCGCTGGGCGCGCTTCAACGAGAAACTGGAAAGCATCGAGCGCGAACGTCAGCGCCTGAAATCCCAGTGGGTGTCACCGGCTTCTGAACATGCGCCGATCGTTAACGCACAGCTGACCGCGCCGTTGTCCCGCGAAGCCAGCGGCGAAGATCTGCTGCGTCGCCCGGAGATGACCTACGAGCAGCTGGTGCAGCTGACGCCGTTCGCACCGGGCTTAGAAGATAAGCAGGCTGCGGAACAGGTTGAAATCCAGGTCAAGTACGAAGGCTATATCGCCCGTCAGCAGGATGAGATCGAAAAGCAGCAGCGCAATGAGAATACGATCCTGCCGGCGACCCTTGATTACCGCCAGGTAAACGGCCTGTCGAATGAGGTGATCGCGAAGCTTAACGATCACAAACCCTCTTCCATCGGTCAGGCCTCGCGGATCTCAGGTATTACGCCAGCGGCAATCTCCATTCTGCTGGTGTGGCTGAAGAAGCAAGGGATGCTGCGCCGCAGCGCATAACCGTATCACTCAGGCCCGCACGGCGGGCCTGATAACGCTAAAAGGCGGATAAGCATCGCGCTATTCGCCATGTCGTCTCTCAACAGGTATTCGTTGTGCTCAATAAACTCTCTCGTCTGCTGGCCGAAGCCGGCATTTCGCTGTCCGATCAGCAACAACAGCAGCTGGTGGCGTACGTTGAAATGCTGCACAAGTGGAACAAAGCCTACAACCTCACCTCGGTTCGCGACCCGAACGAGATGCTAGTGCGCCATATCCTCGACAGCATCGTTGTCGCGCCGCATCTGCAGGGAACGCGTTTTATCGATGTCGGCACCGGCCCCGGCCTGCCGGGAATTCCGCTCTCCATCGTGCGTCCGGAATCCCACTTCACCCTGCTCGACAGCCTCGGCAAGCGCGTTCGCTTCCTGCGCCAGGTGCAGCATGAACTGAAGCTGACCAATATCGAGCCGGTGCAGAGCCGCGTCGAGGACTTCCCCGCTGAGCCGCCTTTTGACGGTGTAATCAGCCGCGCTTTTGCTTCACTGAACGATATGGTGAGCTGGTGCCATCACCTTCCGGGCGAAGCCGGTCGCTTTTATGCCCTGAAAGGACAATTGCCGGAAGATGAGATTGCGCTGTTACCTGCGGGCTTAGCCGTGGAGTCGATTGTTGAATTAAAAGTTCCGCACCTCGAAGGCGAGCGCCATCTGGTGATCGTTAAAGCAAACAAAGTTTAATTTTTATCAAAAAATGTTGCATTGATGCTGTTGCATGAATGTTAAAAAAGGCGGCGAAAAAGAGTGATACTTCCGGTTACATTTAACTTAAATTTAACCAGGATTTATCTGACATTTAACGTCGCTTTTTTTCATTCAGCATCAGAATAATCAACAATGAAAATATCAGTCCGCTAAAAATCGGACTGCAAAACTAGAGTGACTTGTAAAATAATTATTAAAAATGTCAAACAAAGGTTTTTGTTGTAGAGGCGAGTGTTTTAAAAAGAGTTGTGATAAATCGTCTTTATTTTCATAAAGATGAAAAGCATTAAAATCTGCGGGCTTTTAAATCGATGACGGCATATATGTTTAATTTGTGACCTGGTGCACGCTTTATCGCCGGGTTTTTCGCGTTATTTGCACTTTTGCTCGAAGGTTCATCGTTTGTGCAAAAGTTTAAAAATAGACCTCGGGAAAAATATTTAAACATTTATTCACCTTTTCGCTACTTATTGTTTGAAATCACGAGGCCGCACCGTATAATTTGACCGCTTTTTGATGCTTGACTCCGGGCCGTAAAGAACGTTTTATACGACACGCGACATACCTCAAAGGGAGCAGGAGTTAAGAAAGATTATGTCTGTGTCGCTCTTTAGCCGAAACGTTGCTCGCAGGCTTCTGCTTATTCAGTTTCTGGCAGTAATGGCAAGTGGATTGCTGTTTAGCCTCAAAGACCCCTTCTGGGGCATTTCCGCCGTGAGCGGAGGTATGGCAGTCTTATTGCCGAATATGTTGTTTATGATTTTTGCCTGGCGTCATCAGGCGAATACACCTTCTAAAGGCCGTGTGGCCTGGACCTTCGCCCTCGGTGAGGCGCTCAAGGTGTTACTGACATTCGTGTTACTGGTGGTGGCGCTGGCAGTTTTGAAGGCGGTTTTTTTGCCGCTGATAGTCACGTGGGTTTCGGTGCTAGTGGTTCAGATACTGGCACCTGCTGTAATTAACAACAAAGGGTAAGAGGCATCATGTCTGCAGGAGAAATTTCAACACCGCAGGAGTACATCGGTCACCATCTGAATAACCTTCAGATTGACTTGCGTACCTTCTCGCTGGTGGATCCGCATAACCCCCCGGCCACGTTCTGGACGCTCAATATCGACTCCATGTTTTTCTCGGTGGTCCTGGGTCTGTTGTTCCTGGTGATGTTCCGTAGCGTAGCGAAGAAAGCGACCAGCGGCGTACCGGGGAAATTCCAGACGGCGATCGAGCTGGTGATTGGTTTTGTTAATGGTAGCGTCAAAGACATGTACCACGGCAAAAGCAAGCTTATCGCGCCACTGGCCCTGACGATTTTCGTCTGGGTATTCCTGATGAACCTGATGGATTTGCTGCCTATCGACCTGCTGCCGTATATCGGTGAGCATGTGTTCGGTCTGCCTGCGCTGCGTGTGGTGCCGTCTGCTGACGTTAACATCACGCTCTCGATGGCACTGGGCGTGTTTATCCTGATTCTGTTCTACAGCATCAAAATGAAGGGTATTGGCGGTTTCGCTAAAGAGCTGACTCTCCAGCCGTTCAACCATCCGGTATTTATTCCGGTAAACCTTATCCTTGAGGGCGTGAGCCTGCTGTCCAAACCGGTCTCTCTCGGTCTGCGACTGTTCGGTAACATGTACGCGGGTGAGTTGATTTTCATTCTGATCGCGGGTCTTCTGCCGTGGTGGTCACAGTGGATTCTGAATGTGCCATGGGCCATTTTCCACATCCTGATCATTACGCTGCAAGCCTTTATCTTCATGGTTCTGACGATCGTCTATCTGTCGATGGCGTCTGAAGAGCACTGATTTTTAACAACACTACTACGTTTTAACTGAAACAAACTGGAGACTGTCATGGAAAACCTGAATATGGATCTGCTGTACTTGGCTGCCGCTGTGATGATGGGTCTGGCGGCGATCGGTGCTGCGATCGGTATCGGCATCCTCGGGGGTAAATTCCTGGAAGGCGCTGCGCGTCAGCCGGATCTGATTCCTCTGCTGCGTACTCAGTTCTTTATCGTTATGGGTCTGGTGGATGCAATCCCGATGATCGCTGTGGGTCTGGGTCTGTACGTGATGTTTGCTGTCGCGTAGTAAGGGTTGCTTTTCAAGCAATTGTTTAGAACGTTAACCAGATAAGAGGCATTGTGCTGTGAATCTAAACGCAACAATCCTCGGCCAGGCCATCGCGTTTGTCCTGTTCGTTCTGTTCTGCATGAAGTATGTATGGCCGCCGTTGATTGCTGCCATCGAAAAACGTCAGAAAGAGATTGCTGACGGTCTCGCTTCCGCAGAACGGGCCAAAAAGGACCTGGATCTTGCACAGGCCAATGCGACCGACCAGCTGAAAAAAGCGAAAGCTGAAGCTCAGGTTATCATTGAACAGGCGAACAAACGCCGTGCTCAGATCCTGGACGAAGCGAAAGCTGAAGCCGAGCAGGAACGTAACAAAATCGTGGCGCAGGCGCAGGCGGAAATTGACGCCGAACGTAAACGCGCTCGCGAAGAGCTGCGTAAACAAGTGGCTCTGCTGGCTGTTGCTGGCGCCGAGAAGATCATCGAGCGTTCCGTGGATGAAGCTGCTAACAGCGACATCGTGAATAAACTGGTCGCTGAACTGTAAGGAGGAGGGGCTGATGTCTGAATTTGTAACGGTAGCTCGCCCCTACGCCAAAGCAGCTTTTGACTTTGCCGTCGAAACCCAAAGCGTTGACCGCTGGCAGGATATGCTGGCGTTCGCCGCCGAGGTGACGAAAAACGAACAAATGGCCGAGCTGCTCTCCGGTGCGATTGCACCGGAAACGCTCGCCGGCTCGTTTATCGCCGTATGTGGTGAGCAACTGGACGAAAAAGGCCAAAACCTGATTCGTGTGATGGCCGAAAATGGTCGTCTTAAGGTGCTCCCTGATGTTCTTGAGCAGTTCATTCAATTGCGCGCGGCCAGCGAGGCTATCGCCGAAGTCGAAGTGACTTCCGCCTCCGCACTGAGTGAAGAACAGCTTGCGAAAATCAGCACAGCGATGGAAAAACGTCTGTCACGTAAAGTGAAGCTGAATTGCAATATCGATAAGTCTGTAATGGCAGGCGTAATCATCCGAGCGGGTGATATGGTCATTGATGGCAGCGTACGCGGCCGTCTTGAGCGCCTTGCAGACGTCTTGCAGTCTTAAGGGGACTGGAGCATGCAACTGAATTCCACCGAAATCAGCGAACTGATCAAGCAGCGCATTGCTCAGTTCAGTGTTGTGAGTGAAGCTCACAACGAAGGTACTATTGTTTCTGTAAGCGACGGTGTTATCCGCATCCACGGCCTGGCCGACTGTATGCAGGGCGAGATGATTTCTCTGCCGGGTAACCGTTACGCTATCGCACTGAACCTGGAGCGCGACTCCGTAGGTGCAGTTGTGATGGGTCCGTACGCTGACCTCGCCGAAGGCATGAAGGTCAAATGTACTGGCCGTATTCTTGAAGTTCCGGTTGGCCGTGGCCTGCTGGGTCGTGTGGTGAACACCCTGGGTGCGCCAATCGACGGTAAAGGTCCGGTTGATAACGATGGCTTCTCGCCAATCGAAGTTATCGCACCGGGCGTTATCGATCGTCAGTCCGTCGACCAGCCGGTTCAGACCGGTTACAAATCCGTCGACGCCATGATCCCAATCGGTCGTGGTCAGCGTGAGCTGATCATCGGCGACCGTCAGACCGGTAAAACGGCGATGGCTATCGACGCCATCATCAACCAGCGCGACTCCGGCATCAAATGTGTGTACGTGGCCATCGGCCAGAAAGCGTCCACCATTGCTAACGTGGTTCGTAAACTGGAAGAGCACGGCGCACTGTCCAACACCATCGTTGTTGTGGCAACTGCCTCTGAATCCGCTGCACTGCAATACCTGGCACCGTATGCCGGTTGCGCAATGGGCGAATACTTCCGTGACCGCGGTGAAGATGCGCTGATCGTATACGATGACCTGTCTAAACAGGCCGTTGCTTACCGTCAGGTTTCCCTGCTGCTCCGTCGTCCGCCAGGACGTGAAGCGTTCCCGGGCGACGTATTTTACCTCCACTCCCGTCTGCTGGAGCGCGCATCCCGCGTAAACGCGGAATACGTAGAGAACTTCACCAAAGGTGAAGTGAAAGGTAAAACCGGCTCCCTGACTGCCCTGCCGATTATCGAAACGCAGGCGGGTGACGTTTCCGCGTTCGTTCCGACCAACGTAATATCCATTACCGATGGTCAGATCTTCCTGGAAACCAACCTGTTTAACTCCGGTATTCGTCCGGCAGTTAACCCGGGTATCTCCGTATCCCGTGTAGGTGGCGCAGCGCAGACCAAGATCATCAAGAAACTGTCCGGTGGTATCCGTACCGCGCTGGCACAGTATCGTGAGCTGGCGGCGTTCTCTCAGTTCGCATCCGATCTGGACGAAGCAACCCGTAAACAGCTGAGCCACGGTCAGAAAGTGACCGAGCTGCTGAAACAGAAACAGTATGCCCCTATGTCTGTTGCACAACAGGGCCTGGTGCTGTTCGCGGCTGAACGCGGTTACCTCGAAGATGTGGAACTGGCGAAAATCGGTAGCTTCGAAGCCGCTCTGCTGGCGTACGTTGACCGTGAACACGCTCCGCTGATGCAAGAGATCAACCAGTCCGGTGGCTATAACGACGAAATCGAAGGCAAGCTGAAAGGCATCCTCGATTCCTTCAAAGCAACCCAGTCCTGGTAACGTCTGGCGGCCTGTCTTAGGGCAGGCCGTAAGGCATTGAGGAGAAGCTCATGGCCGGCGCAAAAGAGATACGTAGTAAGATCGCAAGCGTCCAGAACACGCAAAAGATCACTAAAGCGATGGAGATGGTCGCCGCTTCCAAAATGCGTAAATCGCAGGATCGCATGGCGTCCAGCCGTCCTTATGCAGATACCATGCGCAAAGTGATTGGTCACCTTGCGAACGGTAATCTGGAATATAAGCACCCCTACCTGGAAGAGCGCGATGTAAAACGCGTGGGCTACCTGGTAGTGTCGACCGACCGTGGTCTGTGCGGTGGCTTGAACATTAACCTGTTCAAAAAAGTGCTGGCGGATATGAAAGCATGGTCCGATAAAGGCGTTCAGAGCGAACTCGCGATGATCGGCTCTAAAGGCGTCTCTTTCTTCAATTCCGTTGGTGCCAACGTGGTAGCTCAGGTGACCGGTATGGGTGATAACCCGTCCCTGTCTGAACTGATCGGCCCGGTGAAAGTCATGCTGCAGGCTTACGACGAAGGTCGTCTGGATAAGCTTTATATTGTTAGCAATAAATTTATCAACACCATGTCTCAGGTTCCGACCATCACTCAGCTGCTGCCTTTACCGGCTGCAGAAGATGAAGAGTTGAAGCATAAATCCTGGGATTACCTGTATGAACCCGATCCAAAAGCGCTGCTGGATACGCTCCTGCGCCGTTATGTTGAATCTCAGGTTTATCAGGGTGTTGTTGAAAACCTGGCCAGCGAGCAGGCCGCACGTATGGTGGCGATGAAAGCCGCGACCGACAATGGCGGCAGCCTGATTAAAGAGCTGCAGTTGGTATACAACAAAGCTCGTCAGGCCAGCATTACTCAGGAACTCACCGAGATCGTCGGTGGTGCATCCGCGGTATAACCAGGTTAATTCGTAGAGGATTCATGATGGCTACTGGAAAAATTGTCCAGGTAATCGGCGCCGTGGTTGACGTCGAATTCCCTCAGGATGCCGTACCGCGCGTGTACGATGCTCTTGAGGTTCAGAATGGTAACGAGACGCTGGTGCTGGAAGTTCAGCAGCAGCTCGGCGGCGGTATCGTACGTACCATCGCCATGGGTTCTTCCGACGGTCTGCGTCGTGGTCTGCAAGTAACAGACCTCCAGCACCCGATCGAAGTCCCGGTAGGTAAAGCAACACTGGGTCGTATCATGAACGTGCTCGGTCAGCCGATCGACATGAAAGGCGACATCGGTGAAGAAGATCGTTGGGCTATCCACCGTTCTGCGCCGTCCTATGAAGAGCTCTCCAGCTCTCAGGAACTGCTGGAAACCGGCATTAAAGTAATCGACCTGATGTGTCCGTTCGCCAAGGGCGGTAAAGTCGGTCTGTTCGGTGGTGCGGGTGTAGGTAAAACCGTAAACATGATGGAGCTGATCCGTAACATCGCGATCGAGCACTCCGGTTACTCTGTGTTTGCGGGCGTGGGTGAGCGTACTCGTGAGGGTAACGACTTCTACCACGAAATGACCGACTCCAACGTACTGGATAAAGTATCCCTGGTGTACGGCCAGATGAACGAGCCGCCGGGAAACCGTCTGCGCGTTGCACTGACCGGCCTGACCATGGCTGAGAAGTTCCGTGACGAAGGTCGTGACGTTCTGCTGTTCGTCGACAACATCTACCGTTATACCCTCGCCGGTACTGAAGTATCCGCACTGCTGGGCCGTATGCCTTCAGCGGTAGGTTACCAGCCGACGCTGGCGGAAGAGATGGGTGTTCTGCAGGAACGTATCACCTCTACCAAAACCGGTTCTATCACTTCCGTTCAGGCGGTATACGTACCGGCGGATGACTTGACTGACCCGTCTCCGGCAACCACCTTTGCGCACCTTGACGCAACCGTGGTACTGAGCCGTCAGATCGCTTCTCTGGGTATCTACCCGGCCGTTGACCCGCTGGATTCCACCAGCCGTCAGCTGGATCCGCTGGTAGTTGGCCAGGAGCACTACGACACCGCGCGTGGCGTACAGTCTCTGCTGCAGCGTTATCAGGAACTGAAAGACATCATCGCCATCCTCGGTATGGATGAGCTGTCTGAAGAAGACAAACTGGTGGTTGCTCGCGCTCGTAAGATCCAGCGCTTCCTCTCCCAGCCGTTCTTCGTTGCGGAAGTATTCACCGGTTCTCCGGGTAAATACGTCTCCCTGAAAGACACCATCCGTGGCTTTAAAGGCATCATGGAAGGCGAATACGATCACCTGCCGGAGCAGGCGTTCTACATGGTCGGTTCCATCGACGAAGCCGTGGAAAAAGCCAAAAAACTTTAACGCCTTAATCGGAGGGTGATATGGCAATGACTTACCACCTGGATGTCGTCAGCGCAGAGCAACAGATGTTCTCTGGTCTGGTCGAGAAAATCCAGGTAACGGGTAGTGAAGGTGAACTGGGTGTTTTCCCGGGTCACGCCCCGCTGCTCACCGCCATTAAGCCTGGTATGATCCGCATCGTTAAACAGTTCGGTCATGAAGAGTTTATCTACCTGTCCGGCGGCATTCTCGAAGTGCAGCCTGGCAGCGTGACCGTTCTGGCTGATACAGCAATTCGTGGCCAGGATCTCGACGAAGCGCGAGCTCTGGAAGCGAAGCGTAAAGCAGAAGAGCACATTAAAGGCTCTCACGGTGACGTGGATTACGCTCAGGCGTCTGCAGAGCTGGCGAAAGCTATCGCGAAACTGCGTGTTATCGAGTTGACGAAGAAAGCGATGTAACACCGGCTTGAACGTTAAAAAGCCAGTCTGGTCTCCAGGCTGGCTTTTTTTATGGCTGCGTTTCAGGAAAAATGAAACTAAAAAGGCGTTTTAATATTTTGTGATAAATGTCACAAAAATGTTGATCGATTTAACAGCGAGGCGTAGACTCCTTTTCTGTGATGTACATCACATAACCAAATTCAAAAAAGGAAGCCATCATGAAACTGATCAACAAAATCATCGCTATGTTCAGCAACATGAACGTCTTTTTCGGCACGTTCAATCACTGATTGCTGTGATGCCGTGTGGCGCTGCGCTGACTCCGCCTGGAGAAGCGAGCGCCATCGGGCTATCACTTCAGCGCCGCCTCCACCGCCGCGCTCTCCAGCTCCTTCCCTTCGCTGTTCACGCTTTTTCCCTGCCTGATAAAGTAGTTAGTGTTATCAATATTCCCGATCACCGCATCGTCATAGCGACCCGGCGCGCTGCGCACCGATTTGTTGCCGCGAAACACCCCCTGCGTTGAAGCGTCGCCATACGGGCTGGGTCGGAAGATAAAATTGAAGCGCTGGTTATCAGCCGCAATGTTGTTCTCCACCAGCAGCCTGCCGGGATTGAAATTATCGGTAAACCCATCCAGATGGTTACCCACCGCTTTACTGTTACGGATCTGATGCGCTACCGGCTGCCCTTCCCCGCCGAGCTTAAAACCGTTACTGGTATTGTTGCGGGCAATTGAATTCTCGATCACCACTACCCCATTGGCACCATCTTCAATCTTGTTAAACAGGTCGAAACCGTCGTCGATGTTGTCATGGGCGTAGCAGCGGATCAGCCGGTTCCCCTCCCCTACGCGCATTTTTACCGCGAAGCCGTCGGCGTTAATCTTGCCCGCATCTTCATTGCCCCACGACTCTGAATCGACCACCCGGTTATCGCTGGCCCACAGCGCGCGGCCAATCTTCTCCGGGGAGGAGATCTGAATGCCGGTGTCATCGTTACGCCAGGCAACGACCTTTTCAATCAGGTTATGGCTGCCCTGGATGCGCAGGCTCTTCTCCGTCACCTCAATCCCTTTGATCCGCCAGTAGCTGGCATCAAGCAGCAGACCATGGATCACCACTTTGCCTTCTGCTTCCAGCGTTTTGCGCTGTTTGAGCAGACCGCTCGCCGTCAGCGGAATTTCGGTATAGGGGTAATCGCCAGCCTGCAACACGATTTTGCCGCCCGGCGGCAGCAAGCGGATTGCCGTGGCGATATCCAGCGGTGCGGCGGCGGTGCCGGAGCCCTCTGCCATACCCTGCGGCGCAACATGCAGCGTCAGTGCCACCGGGTCGACCTTCTCAACCTTGATCTGTTGAACCACGGCTTCCCCTCCCGCTTTTGGGGTGAAGGTGAGCGCAAAAGTGGTGTTTTGTTTCAGCCGTGTCGGCAGGGTGTACATCTCGCCCGCTTTTACCGGTTTCTCATTACCGATCACCACTTCATTCTCCCGCACGCTGAAGCTGCCATCGAAGTTGGCCCGCGCCTGGAGCTGGTATTTCTCACTGCCACTTTGGGCAGGCGAAGCGATTTGCACCACCACCGGTAATACGGGTGGTTGCCACGGCGCAGAAGCAACCGTATGGGCTTCAGAGGTGGTTAACGAGGCGTCGGTAACGGTGATTTTCGCGTTACGCGAGGCGAAGAAACCAACGTAATAAAATGCTTTGTCCTGTACCGCGATGAGATTGGCGCGTGGGATATGCTGGCTGACCCATTGCTCGCTCCCGGCGGGCGCCCAGCTGCTGACAAAGCCGTTATCAGTACGCTCAATCTTAAGTCGGAAAGCCGGTGTTTTGCGCAGATCCACCTCTTCCCGATAGCTGGTTTTGACAATCGCTGCGCCGGCGTTGCCCCACGGCTGCGTGATGCCCTCCCGGCTGATAGCCTGCATTTTGACGCGGAAATTATCCTTTTTGTCCTGGGTCATAATGGCGTTCATCACCATATTGGAAGCGGCCGGAAACTCTTCATACCCCTCCTGCAAAGGCTGCTGGCGCGCGGGGCCGATCACATCGCGCACCAGCAAGCCCGCGCCCTCTTGTGCCGCAGGCTTTGCGCCATTCTCCGGGCCAAACTGATCGACGGTGACGGTCGCCTGCAGCGTAAAATTTTTGCCGACCGGCAGCGTTGTATAGAAGAAGGTGAGGCCATCATGGGAGTTGGCAATTTTGCCGCCGCGGCTCTCCAGGGTGATGGGCTTTGACAGATCGGCGATCGTTTCGGCTGTGAGCTTCTTACCCGCAATTGTCACATCATTGACGCCAATCTTTCCGGCAAGCACGTTTGATGAGAAATTGAGATCGGTCGACTGGCCGAAAGCAATGGCTCTCCACTCTGCCGTGGGTTCAGCGAAGGTTGGGGCGCAGACAAGGGAACTGCATATCGCGAGGGCCAGAGGTATTTTATAATTCATTTTATTCTCCTGATGGATAATTGCCGTTTATTATCATCAATATGAAACGGTGTTTCTTTTTTATGGCTCACACTCTTTGCTTAATAAAACATCGTTTTGTTTTGTGCGATCTTTATTCAGGATGAAAAATAACAGCTAACTCATTGTATAAATGAGCAGCAGTGAAAAATGGAGCGACTTTCAGCCGGTAAAGTGCTTTACTTTGCCCGCAAAAGGCGCGCTACAGCGCTCTTTAAATGGAATATTGCGCGTTTCATCAGCACTCCATTTCATGCTACAAAATATGTAGTATTTTCAATATGAAAGAGGTTAACTTCTTTCCCAAATAATAGTCAGGACGAATATGTTGAACGCAAAAATGAGCGTGGTGATCCTTGCGGCTGGCAAAGGCACACGCATGTACTCCGATCTTCCCAAAGTGCTGCATACTCTTGCAGGTAAAGCGATGGTGCAGCATGTCATTGATGCTGCTACGAAATTGGGTGCGGATCATGTTCATCTCGTATACGGCCACGGTGGCGAACTGCTTAAACAGCGCCTCGTAGACGACAAACTTAACTGGGTGCTGCAAGCGGAACAGCTCGGCACCGGTCACGCCATGCAGCAGGCGGCGCCCTTCTTTGCTGACGATGAAGATATTTTAATGCTCTACGGCGATGTGCCGCTGATCTCCGTCGAAACCCTTGAGCGCCTGCGTGAAGCCAAACCGCAGGGCGGCATTGGGCTGCTTACCGTTAAACTCGACGATCCGACCGGTTATGGCCGCATTACCCGTGAAAACGGCGTGGTCACCGGCATCGTTGAGCAGAAAGATGCCACTGAAGCCCAGCGGCAGATTAATGAGATCAACACCGGCATTCTGATCGCCAACGGCGCAGACCTGAAGCGCTGGCTCGCTAAGCTGACCAATAATAATGCGCAGGGTGAATACTACATCACTGACATTATCAGCCTGGCTTACCACGAAGGGCGTGAAATTGCCGCCGTTCACCCGCAGCGCTTAAGCGAAGTGGAAGGGGTGAATAACCGCCTGCAACTGTCGCGTCTCGAGCGTGCATACCAGGCTGAACAGGCAGAGAAGCTGCTGCTGGCAGGCGTGATGTTGCGCGATCCGGCGCGTTTCGATCTGCGCGGCACGCTCTCTCATGGCCGCGATATTGAGATCGACACAAACGTCATCATTGAAGGCAACGTTACGCTGGGTAATCGCGTAAAAATTGGCGCAGGCGTGATCCTGAAGAACTGCGTGATTGGCGATGATTGCGAGATCAGCCCCTACAGCGTGGTGGAAGATGCCCGTCTGGACGCGGATTGCACCATCGGCCCGTTTGCCCGTTTACGTCCGGGCGCAGAGCTGCTGGCTGGCGCGCACGTGGGTAACTTCGTTGAGATGAAAAAAGCGCGTCTCGGCAAAGGTTCAAAAGCGGGTCACTTGACTTACCTCGGCGACGCGGAGATTGGCGACAACGTCAATGTCGGCGCAGGGGTGATTACCTGCAACTACGACGGTGCCAATAAATTCAAAACCATCATTGGTGATGATGTGTTTGTCGGCTCCGATACGCAGCTGGTGGCACCGGTCACGGTCGCCAAAGGCGCGACCATCGCCGCTGGTACCACCGTTACCCGCGATATCGCCGAAAACGAGCTGGTATTAAGCCGTGTGCCGCAGGTGCACAAGCAGGGCTGGCAACGCCCGGTGAAGAAGAAGTAAAGCAATAAGACCGGATATGCTCAGCGCTATCCGGCACAGATTCAGGGATGAGAGGAAGATAATCCTCCGCCCGCCAGGCAGTACCTATAACAATAACCCCACTCTCTACAAGGCTCGGGGCGTCCGCAAAGCGGACACGTACACGGAAGCATTCGCGGCGCCGCAAAACGGTGGCCCGATCGCGACGTGTAAACAGGTTGACCGACAACAAAAGGCATAATGCCAAAATCGGAATCAAAAACTATGTGTGGAATTGTAGGCGCAGTCGCGCAGCGTGATGTTGCAGAAATTCTTCTCGAAGGCTTACGTCGCCTCGAATACCGTGGCTATGACTCTGCCGGTCTGGCAGTCGTCGACGAAGAGGGTCATATGACCCGTCTGCGTCGCCTCGGTAAAGTGCAGATGCTGTCGCAGGCGGCGGAAGATCATCCGCTGCACGGCGGAACCGGTATCGCGCACACCCGTTGGGCGACCCATGGCGAACCGTCGGAAGGAAACGCGCATCCGCACGTTTCTGAACATATCGTTGTCGTACATAACGGCATTATCGAAAACCATGAACCGCTGCGCGAAGAGCTGAAAGCGCGCGGGTATGTGTTTGTCTCCGAAACCGACACCGAAGTGATTGCTCACCTGGTGCACTGGGAGCTGGAACAGGGCGGTACGCTGCGTGAAGCGGTACTGCGCACCATCCCGCAGTTACGCGGTGCCTACGGCACGGTGATTATGGATACCCGTCATCCTGAGACTCTGCTGGCCGCGCGCTCCGGAAGCCCGCTGGTTATCGGTCTTGGCATGGGCGAAAACTTTATCGCTTCTGACCAGCTGGCACTGCTGCCGGTGACCCGTCGCTTTATCTTCCTCGAAGAGGGTGATATTGCGGAAGTGACCCGCCGTAGCGTGACGATATTTGATAAATCTGGCGTGGAAACCAAACGCCCGGATATCGAATCGAGTCTGCAGTACGACGCGGGCGATAAAGGTATCTATCGCCACTACATGCAGAAAGAGATCTACGAGCAGCCGAACGCCATCAAAAACACCCTGACAGGCCGCATCAGCCATGGCGAAGTCGATCTCAGCGAGCTGGGACCGAACGCGAACGAAATGCTGTCGAAAGTCGAACATATCCAGATCGTCGCCTGCGGTACCTCTTACAACTCCGGTATGGTGTCACGCTACTGGTTTGAATCGCTGGCCGGTGTGCCGTGCGATGTGGAGATTGCGTCAGAGTTCCGCTACCGCAAATCCGCCGTGCGTCGCAACAGCCTGATGATCACCCTTTCGCAGTCCGGTGAAACGGCCGATACGCTGGCGGCGCTGCGTCTGTCGAAAGAGCTGGGTTACCTGGGGTCGCTGGCAATCTGTAACGTACCGGGCTCCTCGCTGGTGCGTGAATCGGATCTGGCGATGATGACCAACGCCGGTACCGAAATCGGTGTTGCTTCAACCAAAGCCTTCACCACGCAGTTAACGGTGCTGCTGATGCTGGTGGCGAAACTGAGCCGCCTGAAAGGCCAGGATGCATCTATTGAGCACGATATCGTGCACGGCCTGCAGGCGCTGCCGAACCGTATCGAGCAGATGCTGTCGCAGGATAAACGCATTGAAGCGCTGGCAGAGGATTTCTCTGACAAGCATCACGCGCTGTTCCTCGGCCGCGGCGATCAGTACCCGATCGCGCTGGAAGGCGCGCTGAAGCTGAAAGAGATCTCCTATATTCACGCTGAAGCCTATGCCGCAGGCGAGCTGAAACATGGCCCGCTGGCGCTGATTGACGCCGATATGCCGGTTATCGTGGTTGCACCGAACAACGAACTGCTGGAAAAACTGAAATCCAACATCGAAGAAGTGCGCGCCCGCGGTGGCGTGCTGTACGTCTTCGCCGATCAGGATGCCGGTTTCACCAGCAGCGACAACATGCACATCATTGAAATGCCGCACGTAGAAGAGACGATTGCACCGATCTTCTACACCGTGCCGCTGCAACTGCTGGCCTATCACGTCGCGCTGATTAAAGGCACCGACGTTGACCAGCCGCGCAACCTGGCAAAATCGGTAACGGTGGAATAATCCTAAACTAACGTCATCTGCCCATCGGGAGGGTGACGTTAACCGTAGTGTAAATAAGTCCGGATATGCTCCTTAAAAAAGCATACCGGATTTTTTTATGTCTCAAATTCGTATCACGGTTAACCTGGCTGCCGCACCTGACCTGCTTTTCTGGAAAATGTCCGGCAGTGAATCGCTCTCTGAGCCTTTTGAATATGCGCTTACGCTATTGGGTGAAGATGCCCGCATTGACCGAAGTCAGATCCTCGGGCAGCCCATCACTATTGATATTCCTGCGCAGGGCGGCGTGGTAAGGCGTTATATCAATGGCAGAGTGACCAGCGTTGCCGTCTCTTCCGTCGAGCTATCGGGGGAGCGTTACGCCGCCTATCAGCTCAGCGTTGAGTCCGACCTCTGGCCAATGCGGCTGGCGCGCGATATGCGTATCTTTCAGGCGCAAACCATCCCGCAGATTGTGCAGACCATGCTGTCCGAACAGGGCGTGAAAGTAGACGATCAGCTGACGCAAAGCTACCGGGTGTGGGAATATTGCGTGCAGTATCAGGAGAGCAGCCTGGACTTTATCTGTCGGCTGATGGAGCTGGAGGGGATCAGCTGGTATTTCCGCCACCAGCCGGATAGCCACACGCTGGTGCTGGCGGATGCCGGTACCGCTTTTCCTTCTGCGCCAGGTTATGAGGTGATCCCCTATATTCAAACTGCCGCAGGCGGTGTGGCTGATTTTGAAGGCATCAGCCAATGGTCGCTGCACGATCGCGTCACGCCAGGGCTTTTTAGCACCGAAGATTATGATTTTCGTAAGCCCAACGCCTGGCTGTTCCAGGCGCGGCAGAATCCCGCCTCGCCCTCTCCCGGCCAGATCGATGTTTACGAATGGCCCGGTCGCTTTGTTGAGCAAAATGACGGCGAATATTATGCCCGCATCAAACAGGAGCGCTGGCAGGTTGATCATCAACAGATTTCCGCCACCGCCACCGCAAGCGGCATTGCCGCCGGTCATACCTTCCAGTTAACCCATGCGCCGTTTGCGCAGGATAACGGGCGTTATCTGGTGACAAAAACCGTGCTGCACATTGAAGAGAACCGCTATGCCAGCGGTGATGAGGGCGCCAGCTCGCGGTTGATAAACTTCAGCGTTATTCCTGCGTCGCTGGTCTGGCGGCCGGAGCAGCGAACCGCCTGGCCTCGCACCTATGGTCCGCAGACTGCCCGCGTTGTTGGCCCCGCCGGGGAGACGATATGGACCGATAAATATGGCCGTATCAAGGTGAAATTCCACTGGGATCGGTTAGGCAAGGGTGATGAAACCAGCTCCTGCTGGGTGCGCGTCTCCAGCGCGTGGGCGGGACAGGGATTCGGCGGCGTGCAGATCCCGCGCGTCGGCGATGAGGTGGTGATTGATTTTATTAATGGCGATCCCGACCGGCCCATCGTCACCGGGCGCGTCTACAACGATGCGAATATGCCGCCATGGGCGCTACCCGCTGCCGCCACGGTGATGGGGTTTATGACGCGCTCGAAAACCGGCAGCTGTGACAACGCCAGCTATCTGCTGTTTGAGGATAAGCTCGGCGTTGAGCGGGTCGATATGCATGCCGAAAAGGATATGAATATCTCCGTTGAGAACAACCAGGCGATAACCGTTGGCGGCAACAGAAGCCTGACGGTGTCGGGTGAGCTTGCCGATGAGGTGACAAAAAAAGCGGACTTTACATACCACGCTACCCGCACCACGCTGGTGGAGCAGAAGGACACGCGCACGGTGAACAACGGCGAAGAGCTGACGGTCACCAATGGCCGCGTGAAGAGCGTCACCAGCGGCGGGGAGAAGGTGACGATCAAAGGGGGACGCTTTGAGGAGATTGAAGGAGCGGCATCACAACATGTCACTGCGTTAGTGAGCTATACCTTTGATAGCGGCGTCACCTCGACCATTACCGGCGATCGTCAAGAGCAGATTTCTCAACACCTGACGCAGACCATCGAGGGAAATAGCGCGGCCACCATCAACGGTAGGTGGGATCAGACCGTCGCCGAAGGGGCGAAAATCTACTCGCCGAAGACGATCACCATTGAGAGCGCGGAGAAGGTACATATAAAGACGCCGCATGCGTTTGAATATAAAGATCATAAAGAGACGGCATCGCTTTTCTCTTTTGATTTCACCGCCCTCAAGGTTGCTACCGAAGGCTCTTCATTCACCCTGTCAGCGATAAGCAAGGTAGGTTTAACGAGCCTGAAGTTCGATAAATCGGCATTTGATTTAGCCTCGCATGAAGGGCGCGTCGCATTTGGCAAAGCGATGATGCAGTATGGCCAGGTCATGGCGTCGGTTCATGGCTTAACGATGTTTATGTAAAGGATTGAGTATGAAGATTGCGATCGCTTTTTCTGTCCTCTTTATCGTAGGGATGATCGCCTACATCGTTTACCTGTTTAATCGCGATCACCGCATCCAGACCCAGGGGCGTGACCTGCAGGCGACCATCGAAGAGGTGAGCTATATCAGCTCCAATGATAACGGCACTCAAAATATCCGTTACCGGCTGGCGATTCATGATGGGAGCGTGACGCGCTCGGTCGAGGGGAAAGAGACCATTGCTGCGTTCAACTCGCCGAAAATGCAGAAAGGGCAGAAGGTCGATATTAAGTACCTCGATGACCAGCATATTCTGTTTATTTTTGATAAGCAGGAGTCGTCGGCGAACCTGGGGTAATGCGGGATGGAAAAGAGGCTGCCAGGCGGCAACCTCTTTAGACCCTATTTTACTCTCTGGCTCAGGTCAGCAAGCTGTTTCTCAAGGGTGCTGATGCTGCGCTGCATATCGTCGACTTTACGGCTGAGATCGTCATTGCTTCTTTTCAGCTCATCCCTTTCGCGGCTCATCTTTTCAAGGTCACTTTCCATGCCCTTAATTTTATCCTGCTGCTTAGGGTAATCGCGCTGGATCTCGGAAAGGGTGCTTGCGCTGAGATCAGATGCCGGTGAGATATACGTTTTTCCTTGGGCAGACGAGCCCTGTTCATAGGTCATCAGTGTATCGCCCGAATAGTGGTTGGACATGAAATATACGGGTTCATCTGCTGCCTGGCTGGCGGTAGCGGGTAACAACATCAGCAATCCTGTCGCGAAAACAATTGTTCTGTTCATACTCATCCTTAGTGTCCACTCAGTGGTGTTAACAACGCCTGTCCAACACCGCTATATACATATGAAAACCAGGGTTTGTCTCCTACCTCTTTTCAGTAGCGATGAAAGATAAAAAATCAGCATTGGATGATTGTGAAGTGCGTGGGAAAGCGCCTGGTAGAGACGGGGGTTTTGCGTAAATTTTATTCGGTCAGGGCGAGCAGCCTCGCCTTTTCAGCTACATTTGGATTGTCATAAAAATAAAACATCAGCCAATTGTTAAGGTGTTCTCTAACCTTAATGCTTTGATTTTTATAGCTAATAAATATTGGTGCTGCGAAAAGCTGCCGCTGTCATCAAACAGTAACAATCGTTGCATATAACTGTCATCAAAGTGTCCTATTTTGCTCCGAGTAGCAACTCAAACAACGATTTACGATTCCTGCAGGAGACATTATGAACGTTATGCGTACCACTGTCGCAACTGTTGTCGCCGCGACCTTTTCTCTGAGTGCTTTTGCTGTCAATGCCGCAGCTAGCCTGACTGGTGCGGGCGCAACTTTCCCTGCGCCGGTGTATGCCAAGTGGGCTGATACCTACCAAAAAGAGACGGGCAATAAGGTCAACTATCAGGGCATCGGCTCCTCCGGTGGCGTGAAGCAGATCACCGCCAAAACCGTTGATTTCGGCGCATCCGATGCACCGCTTTCTGACGAAAAACTCTCCCAGGAAGGTCTGTTCCAGTTCCCGACCGTCATCGGCGGCATCGTGCTGGCTATTAACGTACCGGGCGTAAAATCTGGCGAGCTGGTTCTCGACGGTAAAACCCTGGGCGATATCTACCTCGGCAAAATCAAAAAATGGGACGACGCGGCTATCGCCAAACTCAACCCGGGCCTGAAACTGCCTTCACAGAACATCGCCGTGGTTCGCCGCGCGGACGGTTCCGGTACTTCATTCGTCTTCACCAGCTACCTGGCGAAAGTGAACGAAGAGTGGAAATCTAAAGTCGGTTCCGGCTCTACCGTTAACTGGCCGACCGGTCTGGGCGGTAAAGGTAACGACGGCATCGCCGCCTTCGTTCAGCGTCTGCCGGGCTCAATCGGTTACGTTGAGTACGCTTACGCGAAGCAGAACAACCTGACCTACACCAAACTGATGTCTGCCGACGGCAAAGCCGTTAGCCCGACCGAAGAGAGCTTCTCTAACGCGGCAAAAGATATCGACTGGAGCAAATCCTTCGCCCAGGACCTGACCAACCAGAAAGGTGCTGATGTGTGGCCAATCACCTCCACCACCTTCATCCTGGTACACAAAGAGCAGGCGAAACCTGAGCAGGGCGCTGAAGTGCTGAAGTTCTTTGACTGGGCGTACAAAAACGGCGGCAAACAGGCTAACGATCTCGACTACGCCACCCTGCCGAACAGCGTTGTTGAACAAGTTCGCGCCGCATGGAAAACCAACGTGAAAGACAGCAGCGGTAAAGCCGTTTACTAATCGCTGATTTTTGAAGAACATGGCGGATGGCGCTTACACCATCCGCCTTACAGATCCTCTGTAGGCCCGGTAAGCGCAAGCGCCTGCGGGCAACTTCGTAAGACGTCAAACTGAAGAGTAATTTATGGCTGCAACCAAGCCGGCATTTAACCCACCGGGTAAAAAAGGCGACATGATCTTCAGCGCACTGGTAAGACTGGCTGCGCTGATTGTGCTATTGCTGCTGAGCGGCATCATCGTTTCGCTGATTTTCTCCTCCTGGCCCAGCATCCAGAAATTTGGTTTCTCCTTCCTGTGGACCAAAGAGTGGGATGCGCCGAATGAAATTTACGGCGCGCTGGTGCCCATTTACGGCACCATCGTGACCTCTGTTATCGCACTGCTGATCGCCGTGCCGGTGAGCTTCGGTATCGCGCTGTTCCTGACGGAACTCTCTCCCGGCTGGCTGAAGCGCCCGCTGGGTATCGCCATTGAACTGCTGGCGGCGATCCCGAGTATTGTTTACGGCATGTGGGGGCTGTTTATCTTCGCCCCGCTGTTCGCGACCTACTTCCAGGAGCCGGTCGGCAATGTGCTCTCCAATATTCCGTTTGTCGGCGCCCTCTTCTCCGGCCCGGCGTTCGGTATTGGTATCCTCGCCGCCGGGGTGATCCTCGCGATTATGATTATTCCCTACATTGCGGCGGTGATGCGCGATGTCTTCGAACAGACCCCGGTGATGATGAAAGAGTCGGCTTACGGCATCGGCTGCACCACCTGGGAGGTGATCTGGCGCATCGTGCTGCCGTTTACCAAAAACGGGGTGATAGGCGGCGTCATGCTCGGTCTCGGCCGCGCGCTGGGTGAAACCATGGCGGTGACCTTTATCATCGGCAACACCTACCAGCTCGACAGTGCCTCGCTCTTTATGCCGGGCAACAGCATCACCTCTGCGCTGGCGAATGAGTTTGCCGAAGCGGAATCGGGCCTGCACGTTGCGGCGCTGATGGAGCTGGGGCTGATTCTGTTTGTCATCACCTTTATCGTGCTGGCGATCTCGAAATTTATGATCCTGCGCCTGGCGAAAAACGAGGGGGCACGCTGATGGCTACGCTTGAAATGCAGCACACCGCAGAGCTGGCTGAATCCCGTCGCAAAATGCAGGCGCGTCGCCGGTTGAAAAACCGCATCGCCCTGACGCTCTCAATGGCGACCATGGTGTTTGGCCTCTTCTGGCTGGTGTGGATCCTCTTCTCTACCGTGACGCGCGGTATCGACGGCATGTCGCTGGCGCTGTTTACCGAATCGACCCCGCCGCCAAACACTGCGGGCGGTGGTCTGGCGAACGCCCTGGCGGGCAGTGGCCTGCTGATCCTGTGGGCGACGGTAATCGGTACGCCGCTGGGTATTATGGCGGGGATCTACCTGGCGGAGTATGGCCGTAAATCCTGGCTCGCCGAGATTATCCGTTTTATTAACGACATCTTGCTCTCCGCGCCCTCTATCGTGGTCGGCCTGTTTGTCTACACCATCGTGGTGGCGCAGATGCAGCACTTCTCCGGCTGGGCGGGCGTGATTGCGCTGGCGCTGCTGCAGGTGCCGATTGTCATTCGTACCACGGAAAACATGCTGAAACTGGTGCCGGATAGCCTGCGTGAAGCGGCTTACGCGCTGGGTACGCCGAAGTGGAAGATGATCTCCGCGATTACGCTGAAAGCCTCTGTCTCCGGGATTATGACCGGCGTACTGCTGGCGGTTGCGCGTATCGCCGGTGAAACGGCGCCGCTGCTCTTTACGGCGCTCTCCAACCAGTTCTGGAGCACCGACATGATGCAGCCTATCGCTAACCTGCCGGTGACGATTTTCAAATTTGCCATGAGCCCGTTTGCCGAATGGCAGCAGCTGGCCTGGGCCGGGGTGCTGATTATCACGCTCTGCGTACTGCTGTTGAACATCCTGGCGCGCGTCGTCTTCGCCAAGAATCGACACGGTTAATTTTTGCGACGCGGCGAAGGCGGCGTCGAGTTGAGGAAAGAGATAAATGAGTATGGTTGATACTACGCCGGGCAAGATTCAGGTTCGTGATTTGAACTTCTATTACGGCAAATTCCATGCACTGAAAAACATCAGCCTGGATATTGCCAAAAATCAGGTGACGGCGTTTATCGGGCCGTCTGGCTGCGGTAAATCCACGCTGCTGCGCACCTTTAACAAAATGTATGAGCTCTATCCTGAGCAGCGTGCGGAAGGCGAAATCCTGCTGGATGGCGACAACATTCTCACCAATACCCAGGATATCGCTCTGCTGCGCGCGAAAGTGGGCATGGTGTTCCAGAAACCGACGCCGTTCCCGATGTCGATTTACGACAACATCGCCTTTGGCGTGCGTCTGTTTGAAAAGCTTTCGCGCCCCGATATGGACGAGCGCGTGCAGTGGGCCTTGACCAAGGCCGCATTGTGGAATGAAACCAAGGATAAATTGCACCAGAGCGGCTACTCTCTCTCCGGCGGCCAGCAGCAGCGTCTCTGCATCGCGCGCGGCATTGCTATTCGCCCGGAAGTGCTGCTGCTGGATGAGCCTTGCTCGGCGCTGGATCCGATCTCAACCGGCCGTATCGAAGAGCTGATCACCGAGCTTAAGCAGGATTACACCGTGGTTATCGTGACGCACAACATGCAGCAGGCGGCGCGCTGTTCCGATCACACTGCGTTTATGTATCTCGGTGAGTTGATTGAGTTCAGCAATACAGACGATCTGTTCACCAAGCCTGCGAAGAAGCAAACGGAAGATTACATTACCGGGCGCTACGGCTGATTGCCGAACCACAGAGGTGGCAGCCACCTCGTTACCACGTGAAATTTGTCGGGCATTTGGAGTGCACCATGGACAATCTGAACCTTAACAAACATATTTCCGGGCAGTTTAACGCTGAGCTGGAAAGTATTCGCACTCAGGTCATGACGATGGGTGGAATGGTAGAGCAGCAGCTCTCGGATGCGATCACTGCGATGCATAACCAGGACAGCGAGCTGGCAAAGCGCGTTGTTGAAGGGGATAAGCAGGTCAATATGATGGAAGTCGCCATCGATGAGGCCTGCGTGCGCATTATCGCCAAGCGTCAGCCGACGGCGAGCGATTTACGCCTGGTGATGGCGATCATCAAAACCATCGCCGAACTGGAGCGTATTGGCGACGTGGCGGATAAAATCTGCCGTACGGCGCTGGAGAAGTTCTCCCAGCAGCACCAGCCGCTGCTCGTCAGCCTTGAGTCGTTAGGCCGCCATACCGTGCAGATGCTGCATGATGTGCTGGACGCCTTTGCGCGCATGGACATTGACGAAGCGGTGCGCGTCTATCGCGAAGATAAGAAGGTGGATCAGGAGTATGAAGGCATTGTGCGCCAGCTGATGACCTACATGATGGAAGACTCCCGCACCATTCCGAGCGTGTTGACCGCCCTCTTCTGCGCCCGCTCTATCGAGCGTATCGGCGACCGCTGCCAGAACATCTGCGAGTACATCTTCTACTTCGTTAAAGGCCAGGATTTCCGCCACGTTGGCGGCGATGAGCTGGACAAGCTGCTCGCCGGAAAAGATCCGAAAGAGTAAGCGCAATAAAAACCCCCTCGTGATGAGGGGGTTTTGCTTCACGCTGACTTACTGAGTAACTGACCGGCAAGCGTTGCGAGCTCATCGCATTGCCACAGCTTCTCCCGCCAGCGGTGCGGGATCCCCTCCACGCCGTACCAGGCACCAGCCAGCTGCCCGGCAATCGCCGCAGTGGTATCCGCATCGTCGCCAAGG
The DNA here is from genome assembly GCF_016516575.1 of Kosakonia sp. S57. Classification (NCBI taxonomy): domain Bacteria; kingdom Pseudomonadati; phylum Pseudomonadota; class Gammaproteobacteria; order Enterobacterales; family Enterobacteriaceae; genus Kosakonia; species Kosakonia sp. S57. The sequence continues at coordinate 40,680 of NZ_JACVUL010000018.1, forward strand.
TTGGTCGCCAGCAGGATCGTCTCTTCGAAACTCTCCCCGTGAGCGAAGCACCAAAGCGCCGCCTCCAGGCTTTGCACGCAGTAACCGGTGCCGAACACCTCCGCACGCGATTTCTGCCGGTAATGCCCTTCGGCGATCTGGCGCAGATTAGCCTGTTCCGGCAGCTGCGCAATATCTGTCAGCGTGTCGGATTTACTTTTGCCCTGTAGCGCATTGATAAGCATCTGCGCGAAGAGACGACAGCTGGCCAGCGCTTCTGGCGCGGCGTGCGTCGTCCGCGATGAGGCTTCGGCATACTCCAGCGCCTTTGGCACATCCGGATAGTACCAGAGCACCACCGGCGCCAGCCGCATCAATGAACCGTTGCCCGCCGTGCGCGGATCGCTCGAGCCGGCAAAGGGCTCGCCGTCGTGCGCAAAGCGCTGCAGCGCGGATGAGACAGTCATCCCGATATCAAAACAGGTCCCCGTGGAGCTTAAATAGCCCCACTTCCACCAGTTCAGATAGCGGTTCATCTGATCGGTCGCATCAAACCCTTTACAGGCGATCAGGCTGTGCGCGAGGCAGAGCGCCATGGAGGTGTCATCCGTCCACTGCCCGGCTTTTAAATGAAACGGGCCGCCGCCGACCATATCGGTGACCGGGGTAAAGCTCTCTCTGGGACTGAACTCTACCGTTGTGCCAACCGCATCTCCGGCCGCGAGGCCGAGCAGAGACCCCTGATAACGCGCAAGTAAATCCGACATCTTTTATTCCTTATTTCGGGCAAGTCGTCAGGAGAAATCTGCCCACAGACGCAGCTTCCCGCAGTGGAGGCAGCGGAAGAGGTAGCCCTGACAGTCGCCACCGTCGCGCAGATACTCCTGTAGTTTGTTGATATCCATACCAAAGGCCCGGCAATCGGCGTCCAGATCGGCAAACTGATCCAGCTTGTCGGCTATCTCTTTCCAGCCAACGTAACCGATAAAGGCGCAGAAATCATTGCAGTGTGCCAGCCAGTGTTCCTGCTGCCAGCCGCAATAGCCGGGTGTGCGTTGCGTCAACTCAGCAACGGTAGCTTCCGGCCACGAACTGCTAAAGCCGGTAAATTCGCCCTCATCATCAAACTCCCCTTCGACACCTTCAAGGCTGCAATCATCCTGAAATGTGCCGTTGAATTTCTCTGCTGCTGAGCCATCGGCAATGCACCACGGGCAGAGCGTATCGACATCTTCCGCAGTAAAGAACGGGTTGGTGTAGTAGACGTCTGTTGGCTGTGAGCAACAGGCGCAGGTCACGGTTTTGCCTTCAGAGAAGACGCCCGTTTCCAGGGGCTGTGGATGGTATTTGAATACCGGGAGAGGGCGATTATTCTGGTCCATAAAAACATCCTGTTTTGTAGGTAAGTTAGCGCGTAACAGACCACCCGCGAGCGCGCCACAATGCTGGCAGCTGTGCTAAGTCAGTAAATGTCGTCACTTTTGGGTGATCGATAGGTACGTTATGCGGGTCGGCGCAGAAGTAAAAGACTTCCATCCCTGCCGCAATGCCAGATTGCGCTCCGGCGGCGGAATCATCCACCAGAATGCACTTCTCCGGCGAGACATCGAGTACCTCTGCTGCATGGTACATTAACGCTGGATCGGGCTTCCAGCGCTGGATGTCATAGCCACTGAACAGTTTTTCCGGAAAGTGGTGCAACATCCCAAGTTTACCTAATGAGTGTTGCATTTTGCTCACTGGCCCGTTAGAGACCACGCACATGGGAACGCTAACGGCATCAAGCAGTGCGCTAGCTCCTGGAATCACCTCCAGCTCGCTGTCGAACAGACGCGCTACTTCGGCGCGATAAACCGGCTCGAGCAGCGCTTTATCCAGCGCTTTACCGTGCTCTTCGCCGACAACATCAATAATTTCATACAGTTTCATGCCTTTGAAACGCTTAAAGACCTCTTCGAGATCCAGCGTAATGCCAACGGTTTGAAACATATGGACGTATGCGCGGGAACAGATTACTTCGCTATCGACCAGGGTGCCGTCACAGTCGAAAAAGATCGCTTCAATGTGGGACATGCCATTTCCTGTGATTACAAGTTTAACGATTACTTAACGCAGATTGCGGGACGCAATCGTTGCCGTATAAGCAAATTCAATGAAAAAAAGTGCGTGATAACCGTCAATACTGCCTCATTTTGGTATAGGATAGCGACGAATTTTCCCTCCTATTCCGGAAATTGATAATGAGCCAACAACAGACTTCCCAGGCCTCTCGCCCGGGGTTGCTTGACCGCGTGTTCAAACTGCGTGACCACGGCACAACGGCGCGCACCGAAGTGATCGCCGGCTTCACGACGTTTTTAACGATGGTCTACATCGTTTTCGTTAACCCGCAAATTTTAGGCGTCGCCGGAATGGATACCAGCGCAGTTTTTGTCACCACCTGTCTGATTGCTGCGTTCGGCAGCATCCTGATGGGTCTGGTGGCTAACCTGCCGGTCGCGTTGGCTCCGGCAATGGGATTGAACGCCTTCTTCGCCTTTGTGGTGGTTGGCGCGATGGGGCTCTCCTGGCAAGTCGGTATGGGCGCGATCTTCTGGGGGGCGGTCGGTCTGCTGTTGCTGACCATTTTCCGCGTACGTTACTGGATGATTGCCAATATCCCGATGAGCCTGCGCGTTGGCATCACCAGCGGGATCGGCCTGTTTATCGGTATGATGGGCCTGAAGAACGCGGGCGTGATTGTCGCCAACAAAGAGACGCTGGTCAGCATTGGTAATCTGACGTCGCACAGCGTGCTGCTGGGCGTGCTTGGTTTCTTTATCATCGCCATTCTGGCCTCGCGCAATATTCACGCCGCGGTGCTGGTCTCAATCGTTGTGACCACGCTTCTGGGCTGGCTGCTGGGCGATGTGCAGTACCACGGGATTATCTCTAAGCCGCCAAGCGTGATGTCGGTGGTAGGCAATGTCGATCTCGCCGGCTCCTTTAACCTCGGCCTTGCGGGCGTGATCTTCTCGTTTATGCTGGTGAACCTGTTCGACTCCTCCGGGACGCTGATCGGTGTGACCGACAAAGCCGGGCTGGTGGATGAGAAGGGCAAATTCCCGCGCATGAAGCAGGCGCTCTACGTTGACAGTATCTCCTCTGTTACCGGCTCCTTCTTCGGTACCTCGTCGGTAACGGCCTACATTGAATCCTCTTCGGGTGTCTCCGTTGGCGGGCGTACCGGCCTGACGGCGGTAGTCGTGGGTTTGCTGTTCCTGCTGGTTATCTTCCTCTCGCCGCTGGCGGGAATGGTGCCGGGTTACGCGGCTGCGGGCGCGCTGATTTACGTGGGGGTGCTGATGACCTCAAGCCTGGCGCGTGTGAAGTGGGACGATCTCACCGAAGCGGTACCGGCGTTTATTACCGCCGTGATGATGCCGTTCAGCTTCTCCATCACCGAGGGGATCGCACTTGGCTTTATCTCCTACTGCGTGATGAAAATCGGTACCGGACGTCTGCGTGAGCTTAGCCCGTGCGTGGTGATCGTGGCGCTGCTGTTCCTGCTGAAAATCGTCTTTATCGACGCGCATTAATCCCTTCTCCCTCTCCCAATTTGGGGGAGGGAAAGCCTTATCCCAACACTTATTCAGATCAACGCTTTTTCGGCGGGCAGGCTGGTGAAACGCATCAGGCGGGAAGCCGGATCGTTGGCGCGGGTCAGCACATCAGTCAGGTAGTGCCACCCTTTCTGGCTATCGAACTCCCAGATGCGCAGGCTCTCAATCGCAGGCGCGACCGCAACTGACCAAATCAGCACATCTTCGGCATCGCACATCACTTCTACCTGCGCATGGCGTGTGACGCGAAGCCGCCCGGAGCCGGGCAGCAGCTGGAGCTGCATCGGGTCGTCCTGCATCTGGTGAATCAGCTTCATCACGCTCTGGCGCAGCGTTAACAGCTGCGTTTGCGCTTCACTGGCATCGTTCTGGTTGTTTATCCACAACTGCTCATTGTTGCTGAAGGTATATTTATGCCCGTGCGGGCTATGGAAGCTGCGCGTCGCGCGCTGTAGCTCCATATCAAGGCCGCACTCGCCTTCGGTAGTGATGGCAACGCCAACCAAATTCCCGGCGTAGGCCAGTGAAAAGCTCGGCAGGCTGCTGTCGGCGAAGCGCGGTCGTCCGCTCTCCTCAACCACCATCTCCGGCAGTTCGCTGATGCCATAAAGCATAAACATCATCTCTGCGAGCAGCGCCCGGGAAGCGATATAACGGGAGCGGCGATGTTCCGGTAGCTGCCCTGCGGCATCAAGGCACGCCTGAGGGAGCCGGGTCGAGACAAGATGGCCTTCTGAAAGGATCCCTCTTGCAAAGTGTGTCGCCATTTTTCGCTCCGTGATAATGGGCTGCGTGAATCAAATCGATAATCGACATTATCGCCTGTGATGAATAGGTTTTAATGCGAAAAGTCCCATCTGAAAAGTCCTAAGGCGTGATATTTACACTTTCTTTCGTCAATAGGGAACACTTTCGGAAAAAGTGATGAAATGACGGCTAACGAGCGCTAAAACGCCCGCCAGCCGTGGGATGAGGGATTATTTGCCAATACAGAAGCTGGAGAAAATCCTGCCCAGCAGGTCATCAGAAGTAAACTCGCCGGTGATCTCGCTCAGGCTCTGCTGCGCCAGGCGCAGCTCCTCTGCGAGCAGCTCGCCCGCCCAGGCACCCAGCAGCTGCGCTTTGCCCTGTTGCAGGTGCTCAGCCGCCATTTCCAGCGCCTGTAAGTGACGACGACGCGCAAGGAAGCCGCCCTCCATGCTGGTGTCGAAACCCATGCTCTGCTTGAGATGCTGACGCAGCACGTCCACCCCTTCGTTGGTACGCGCAGAGAGGCGAACAAGTGAGTGATTGTTCACTTCGCTGATACCCGGCTGCTCGCCGGTGACGTCTGCTTTATTACGCACTACGGTAATGGGCAGTTTCGCCGGTAAACGGGCGATAAAGTCAGGCCAGATATCCGCCGGATCGACGGCGTCAGTGGTAGTGCCGTCCACCATAAACAGCACGCGGTCCGCCTGTTCGATCTCCTGCCAGGCACGCTCAATCCCGATGCGCTCTACTTCGTCGCTGGCTTCGCGCAGCCCGGCGGTATCGATAATGTGCAGCGGCATCCCGTCGATATGGATATGTTCACGTAGCACATCGCGCGTGGTACCAGCGATATCGGTGACGATCGCCGCTTCGCGACCGGCCAGCGCGTTAAGCAGGCTCGACTTCCCGGCGTTTGGACGCCCGGCAATCACCACTTTCATCCCTTCACGCAGCAGGCTGCCCTGGCGCGCTTCGGCACGCACCGCATCGAGATCGCTTATCACATCATTAAGCTGCGCTTCGATTTTGCCGTCGGAGAGAAAGTCGATCTCCTCGTCCGGGAAGTCGATTGCCGCTTCGACGTAGATGCGCAGGTGAGTGAGTGCTTCCACCAGATGATTAACGCGGGCTGAAAACGCGCCCTGCAAAGAGTTGAGCGCCGAACGCGCGGCCTGCTCGGAGCTGGCGTCAATCAGGTCGGCAATCGCTTCTGCCTGTGCCAGGTCGAGCTTGTCATTGAGAAACGCGCGTTCAGAGAATTCGCCCGGTTTAGCGATACGCAGCCCGGGCAGCGTCAGAATGCGCTTTAACAGCAGATCGAGGATCACCGGGCCGCCGTGGCCCTGTAGTTCCAGTACATCTTCACCGGTAAAAGAGTTGGGGCCGGGGAACCACAGCGCAATGCCCTGATCGAGGGCGCTGCCGTCGGCGTCCTTAAACGAAAGATAGTCGGCATAACGCGGTTTCGGCAGCTTACCCAGCACCGCCTGCGCGACGTCGCGCGCTTTCAGGCCGGAGATACGCAGGATGCCCACACCACCGCGTCCCGGTGGGGTTGCCTGGGCGACGATAGTGTCGTTATGGCTCATGGTTTATTTTCCAAAATCTCAAAATAAGAAAGGCGGTCAGTTGACCGCCTTGTCTGAATCTTACCAGTAATACGCAAAATAATTTAAGTTGCAGGAAGGCGGCAAGCTTGTGAGTCCCCAGAAGTTTACATCAGTAAACGACTGGGGGAGCAAGTGCAGCCAACGCACATGCAGCTTAAAGAATGACGCGTATTAAGAGCTTTTCTTCTCGCGGCTATGGAGACCACGTTTCTCCAGACCACGGTAAATCAGCTGCTGCTGCAGAATGGTTACCAGGTTGCTGACGATGTAGTACAGCACCAGACCTGACGGGAACCACAGGAAGAACACCGTGAAGATGACCGGCATAAAGGTCATGATCTTCTGCTGCATCGGGTCGGTCACGGTGGTCGGCGACATCTTCTGAATGAAGAACATCGTTACGCCCATCAGGATCGGCAGGATGTAGTACGGGTCTTGCGCAGAGAGATCGTGGATCCACAGCGCGAACGGCGCATGGCGCAGTTCAACGGAGCCCATCAGCATGTAGTAGAGCGCAAGGAAGATTGGCATCTGGATCAGCAGCGGGAAGCAGCCGCCCAGCGGGTTCACTTTCTCCGCTTTGTACATCGCCATCATTTCCTGGCTCATACGCTGCTTATCATCGCCAAGACGCTCACGCATTGCCTGAATCTTCGGCTGCAGCATGCGCATTTTCGCCATCGAGGTGTACTGCGCTTTGGTCAGCGGGTACATGATGCCGCGCACGATGAAGGTGATCGCGATGATAGAGAAGCCCCAGTTGCCGAGGAAGCTGTGGATCCATTTCAGCAGCTTAAACAGCGGCTGAGAGATGAACCACAACCAGCCGTAATCCACGGTCAGATCCAGGTGCGGCGCCGCAGCGGCCATCTTGTCCTGAATCTCCGGGCCGACCCACAGGGTGCTGTTCAGTAAGCCAGTCTGGCCCGCTGCGATGGTAATCGGCTGAGATTTGTAGCCGATTGCCGCAACGCCGTTGCCCAGATTCGCGGTGTAGAAGTTATTCGCGCCGTCGTTACGTGGGATCCACGCCGTGGCGAAATATTGTTGCAGCATCGCAACCCAACCGCCTTTCGAGCTGACGTTCAGGTTTTCGTCATCGGCGATGGTGTCAAACTTGTACTTCTCATACTTGGTGTCCGGCGTGGAGTACGCCGCGCCGCGGAAGGTGTGCAGCGCAAAGTTGCTGCTGCCGGTATCGCGGTGAGAAGGGAGTTTGATGGTTTGCTTCAGCTGACCAAAGGTGGCCACCTGCAGCGGTGTCGCACCGGCGTTTTTCACGCTGTAGCCAACGTTCACCGCATATTCACCGCGTTTCAGGGTGAAGGTTTTGGTGAAGGTGTTGCCTGCCGCATCGGTATAGGTCAGCGGGATCGCCAGCTCGTTCTGGCCTTCTGCCAGTACAAACGCATCTTTATCGACGTTATACAGCGGGCGTGGGCCGTTAGCCGGGTTGTCCGGGCCGTTCTGGCCGGTCAGACCGCTCTGCGCCTGGTAGACAAACTCAGGCGTGGTTTCCAGTAACTGGAACGGCTCGGTCGCACCCAGCTCTTTCGGGTACGTCGGGAGCAGTGCCTGCTCAACATCACCACCACGGGTGTTGATGGTCAGCTCAAGCACGTCGGTTTTAACCGTAATCAGTTTCCCCTGGCCACTGGCCGGAACGCTCTGGTCGGCTGCGTTACCCGCTGCGGTGGTCGTAGTCTGCGTGGTCTGCTGCTGCGCCGGAGGAGGATTTTGTTCCTTCTCCCACGTTTGCCAGATCATGAAAGACACGAACAACAAAGCGATGATAAAAAGATTGCGTTGCGAATCCATCGTTAGTGTTCTCTGGTTTTAGAAGGTCCTGGCGGGACGGGATCGTCGCCACCCGGATGTAAAGGGTGGCATTTTAATACGCGTTTCACTGTCAACCAACTGCCTTTTAACACCCCAAACCTGCGCAAGGCCTCAATTCCATAGTGAGAACAGGTAGGGGTGAAACGGCAGTGCGGCCCGAGTAGCGGACTAATCAGGCGTTGGTAGACCCGTATAAGGGCTATCAGGACCCTTGAGCCTGGCGACAATGGCGGCGCCATAATTTTTCCAACGCTTCCGTGAGAGCACGGTTATCGAGGTCGGCAACCCCTTTCTTTGCCACCACCACAAAATCCATGGCCGGCAGGTCATGTTGGTGCAAACGAAAACTTTCACGCGTCAGACGTTTAATCCGATTGCGTTCATGTGCGCGTTTGACATTTTTCTTGGCGACGGTAAGACCGATACGGGGATGCCCCAGCGAATTCAGGCGGCCGAGGATGGTGATTTGCGGCGTGCCAGCCCGTTGTGGCTGCTGGAAGACGAATGTGAAATGAGTGGGAGTTAACAAACGTAACTCCCTGGGAAAAGCGAGCTTAACCACTCAGGGGTTAGCTTTTATTACTTGGAAACGGTCAGACGTGCGCGGCCTTTAGCGCGACGACGAGCCAGAACCTGGCGACCATTTTTAGTAGCCATACGAGCACGGAAGCCGTGAGAACGGTTGCGCTTCAGTACAGACGGTTGAAAAGTGCGTTTCATGGCGATTTCTACCTAAACTTGAATAAATTCACTGACTTTTGCGTATGCCCGAACGAATATCGAACGACCGGCGCGCAAGCCATGGGTAATTAAAGAGGCCGGATTGTAATAATTGTACACTCCGGAGTCAATTCTCTTTCCTTATAGCGCACGTATTTTTGCACAGATCTGCGCAAAAACTAAGCGGCTTCCGGCGCCTGAAAAGAGTAAGACGCGCCGGGGGCAGAATTATACGGGGCAAATGGCAAAGCGCAAGGATCCGCCTGGATCTTCCTTAGATCGTTTATGGGATTATTCGGCGAAAACCATTTAATTTTCCAATATGCGGCCTAAATCTTCCCGCACCCGCGCCTGGATCGTTTACACTTAGCGCGTTCCGGATCGGCCTGTGGATAAATCGTGAAGAATCTGTGAGAAACAGAAGATCTCTTCGGCGGTTTACGCTATGATCCGCGGTCCCGATCGCGATCCACGATCGCTCTGGGGCAAAAACCGTAAACAGCGGTTCGCACATCACCCCGCTGGGTCTTATCGATGTGTGTCAAAAAAGATTAATGTCTCTGTCTTTACTATTTATCGATTTACGTTCGAGTGGAGTCCGCCGTGTCACTTTCGCTTTGGCAGCAGTGTCTTGCCCGATTGCAGGATGAGTTACCAGCCACTGAATTTAGTATGTGGATCCGCCCGTTGCAGGCGGAACTGAGTGACAACACGCTGGCTTTGTATGCGCCAAACCGTTTTGTGCTTGATTGGGTAAGAGACAAATACCTTAATAATATCAACGGTCTGCTTAATGAATTTTGCGGGGCGGATGCGCCACAGCTGCGTTTTGAAGTGGGCGCTCGTCCGGCCAACCAGACAATGAGAGAGCCTGCCACCGTGGCTGCGCCCGCTCAGGCGGCGCAGATCGTGATGCCGCGCGCCGCGCCTGTCGCCCGTTCAGGCTGGGACAACGTGCCCGCCCCGGCGGAACCGACCTACCGCTCAAACGTCAACGTCAAACACACCTTTGATAACTTCGTCGAAGGTAAGTCGAACCAGCTGGCCCGCGCGGCGGCCCGTCAGGTGGCAGATAACCCCGGCGGCGCTTACAACCCGCTCTTTTTATATGGCGGCACGGGTCTCGGTAAAACGCACCTGCTGCACGCGGTGGGTAACGGCATTGTGGCGCGTAAGCCGAATGCCAAAGTGGTGTATATGCACTCCGAACGCTTTGTCCAGGACATGGTAAAAGCCCTGCAAAACAATGCGATCGAAGAGTTTAAACGCTACTACCGCTCCGTTGACGCCCTGCTGATCGATGATATTCAATTCTTTGCCAATAAAGAGCGATCCCAGGAAGAGTTCTTCCACACCTTTAACGCCCTGCTGGAAGGCAATCAGCAGATCATTCTCACCTCGGATCGTTATCCGAAAGAGATCAATGGTGTTGAGGATCGTCTCAAATCCCGCTTCGGCTGGGGGCTGACCGTGGCGATCGAGCCGCCGGAGCTGGAAACCCGCGTTGCGATCCTGATGAAAAAGGCCGACGAGAACGATATCCGTCTGCCGGGCGAAGTGGCCTTCTTTATTGCCAAGCGCCTGCGCTCCAACGTGCGTGAGCTGGAAGGGGCACTGAACCGCGTTATCGCCAACGCCAACTTTACCGGGCGCGCCATCACCATTGATTTCGTGCGCGAAGCGCTGCGCGATCTGCTGGCGCTGCAGGAGAAGCTGGTCACCATCGACAATATTCAGAAGACGGTGGCGGAGTATTACAAGATTAAGGTGGCAGATCTGCTGTCGAAGCGACGCTCCCGTTCCGTTGCCCGCCCGCGCCAGATGGCGATGGCGCTGGCGAAAGAGCTGACCAACCACAGCCTGCCGGAAATCGGCGATGCCTTTGGCGGCCGTGACCACACCACCGTACTGCATGCCTGCCGTAAGATTGAGCAGTTGCGTGAAGAAAGCCATGATATCAAAGAAGATTTTTCCAATTTAATCCGAACTCTCTCTTCGTGACGCTATGAAATTTACCGTTGAACGTGAACACTTATTAAAGCCGCTGCAACAAGTTAGCGGCCCGCTGGGCGGACGCCCGACGTTGCCTATTCTCGGTAATCTGCTGCTTCAGGTTACCGACGGCGCGCTTTCGCTGACCGGCACCGATCTTGAAATGGAGATGGTTGCCCGCGTGGCGCTTGTCCAGCCCCATGAACAGGGCGCGACAACCGTACCGGCACGTAAATTCTTCGACATCTGTCGCGGCCTGCCGGAAGGGGCGGAAATTGCGATGCAGCTGGAGGGTGAGCGCATGCTGATCCGTTCCGGGCGCAGCCGTTTCTCCCTCTCAACCCTGCCCGCAGCAGATTTCCCTAACCTGGATGACTGGCAAAGCGAAGTGGAGTTTACGCTGCCGCAGGCCACCATGAAGCGCCTGATCGAAGCGACGCAGTTCTCGATGGCACACCAGGACGTCCGTTACTACTTAAACGGCATGCTGTTTGAAACCGAAGGTGAAGAGCTGCGTACCGTTGCTACCGACGGCCACCGTCTTGCCGTCTGCTCGATGCCGATTGGGCAAACATTGCCGAACCATTCGGTGATCGTGCCGCGTAAAGGGGTGATTGAGCTGATGCGTATGCTCGACGGTGGCGATACGCCGCTGCGCGTGCAGATCGGCAGCAATAACATTCGCGCCCACGTCGGCGACTTTATCTTCACGTCGAAGCTGGTAGATGGTCGTTTCCCGGATTATCGCCGCGTATTGCCAAAAAACCCGGACAAAACGCTGGAAGCGGGCTGCGATTCGCTGAAGCAGGCTTTTGCCCGTGCGGCGATCCTCTCTAACGAGAAGTTCCGCGGTGTGCGCCTCTACGTCAGCGAGAACCAGATCAAAATCACCGCCAATAACCCGGAGCAGGAAGAAGCGGAAGAGTTTCTCGATGTCACCTACGGCGGTAGCGAAATGGAGATCGGCTTTAACGTCAGCTACGTGCTTGATGTGCTGAACGCGCTGAAGTGCGAGAACGTGCGCATTCTGCTGACCGATTCCGTTTCCAGCGTGCAGATTGAAGACGCGGCGAGCCAGAGCGCAGCCTATGTCGTTATGCCAATGCGGTTGTAGAAAATAGCGGGCTATCTTTCTGGTTACTCTGGCTTCGGGCAGCGCCCGCAATCTTCACGTACTTCAGTACGCTGCGGTTGCTGCGCGCTGGCTGTTGACAGGCTAACTGCGACGATACGCCCTGGTAATGAGTGAATCATGTCGCTAACCCGCTTACTGATAAAAGATTTCCGCAATATCGAAAGCGCGGATCTCGCGCTCTCCCCTGGCTTTAATTTTCTGGTGGGCGCTAACGGCAGCGGGAAGACCAGCGTGCTGGAGGCGATCTACACCCTCGGGCATGGCCGGGCGTTTCGCAGCCTGCAAATTGGTCGCGTTATTCGCCATGAGCAGGAGGCGTTTGTCCTGCACGGGCGTTTGCAGGCCGAATCACGCGAAATCGCCATTGGCCTGACCAAAGATAAGCTCGGCGACAGCAAAGTGCGCATCGACGGCACCGACGGCCATAAAGTGGCAGAGCTGGCGCTGCTGATGCCGATGCAGCTTATTACGCCCGAAGGGTTTACCCTGCTTAACGGCGGCCCGAAATACCGTCGTGCCTTTCTCGACTGGGGATGCTTCCACAACGAAAGCGGCTTTTTTACCGCCTGGAGCAATCTCAAGCGCCTGTTAAAACAGCGCAACGCCGCTTTACGCCAGGTGAGCCATTACGGCCAGCTGCGTCCGTGGGACAAAGAGCTGGTGCCGCTCGCCGAGCAGATCAGCCGCTGGCGCGCGGAGTACAGCGCCGCTATCGCGGAAGATATGGCCGACACCTGCCGGCAGTTCTTACCGGAATTTTCCCTGACCTTCTCTTTCCAGCGCGGCTGGGAGAAAGAGACCGATTATGAAGAGGTGCTGGCGCGCAGTTTTGAGCGCGACCGCATGCTCACTTACACCGCGCACGGCCCGCATAAAGCGGATTTCCGCATTCGTGCGGATGGCGCGCCCGTTGAAGACACCCTTTCGCGCGGACAGTTAAAACTCCTGATGTGCGCGCTGCGCCTGGCGCAGGGGGAGTTCTTAACGCGTGAAAGCGGGCGACGCTGTTTATACCTGATAGATGATTTTGCCTCGGAGCTTGATGACGAAAAGCGCGGGCTGTTAGCCAGCCGGTTAAAAGCCACCCAGTCACAGGTTTTCGTCAGCGCCATCAGCGCTGAACACGTTATGGACATGTCGGACAAAAATTCGAAGATGTTCACCGTGGAAAAGGGTAAAATAGCCGATTAACCCAAGTTGAAATGAGCGAGAAACGTTGATGTCGAATTCTTATGACTCCTCCAGTATCAAAGTCCTCAAAGGGCTGGATGCAGTGCGTAAGCGCCCGGGTATGTATATCGGCGATACGGATGACGGCACCGGTCTGCACCACATGGTATTCGAGGTAGTAGATAACGCTATCGACGAAGCGCTCGCAGGGTACTGTAAAGACATTATCGTCACCATTCACAGCGATAACTCTGTCTCCGTACAGGATGATGGGCGTGGTATTCCGACCGGTATTCACCCGGAAGAGGGCGTTTCTGCCGCGGAAGTGATCATGACCGTACTGCATGCGGGCGGTAAGTTCGACGATAACTCCTATAAAGTCTCCGGCGGTCTGCACGGTGTTGGCGTTTCAGTAGTAAACGCCCTGTCGCAGAAACTGGAGCTGGTTATCCAGCGCGATAACAAAGTTCACCGTCAGATCTACACTCACGGCGTGCCGCAGGCTCCGCTGGAAGTGACGGGCGAAACGGAAAAAACCGGTACCATGGTGCGTTTCTGGCCGAGCTACGAAACCTTCACCAACGTCATTGAATTTGAATATGAAATTCTGGCGAAACGCCTGCGTGAGCTCTCCTTCCTGAACTCCGGCGTGTCAATTCGCCTGCGCGACAAGCGCGACGGCAAAGAAGACCACTTCCACTATGAAGGCGGCATCAGGGCGTTTGTCGAGTACCTCAACAAAAACAAAACGCCGATCCACCCGAATATCTTCTACTTCTCCACCGAAAAAGACGGTATCGGCGTTGAAGTAGCGCTGCAGTGGAACGACGGTTTCCAGGAAAATATCTACTGCTTTACCAACAACATTCCGCAGCGCGACGGCGGTACCCACCTTGCAGGCTTCCGCGCGGCGATGACCCGTACGCTGAACGCCTATATGGATAAAGAGGGTTACAGCAAGAAAGCCAAAGTCAGCGCCACCGGTGATGATGCCCGTGAAGGCCTGATTGCGGTGGTATCGGTAAAAGTGCCGGACCCGAAATTCTCCTCACAGACCAAAGATAAACTGGTCTCCTCTGAGGTGAAATCGGCGGTGGAACAGCAGATGAACGAACTGCTGGCCGAATACCTGCTGGAAAACCCGGCTGATGCCAAAATCGTCGTCGGCAAAATCATTGATGCTGCACGTGCCCGTGAAGCGGCGCGTAAAGCACGTGAAATGACCCGCCGTAAAGGCGCGCTGGATCTGGCTGGTCTGCCAGGCAAACTGGCGGATTGCCAGGAGCGTGACCCGGCGCTGTCCGAACTCTACTTAGTGGAAGGGGACTCGGCGGGCGGTTCTGCCAAACAGGGCCGTAACCGTAAGAACCAGGCGATCCTGCCGTTGAAAGGTAAAATCCTCAACGTCGAGAAAGCGCGTTTCGACAAGATGCTCTCCTCTCAGGAAGTGGCGACGCTTATCACCGCGCTCGGCTGTGGCATCGGTCGCGACGAGTACAACCCGGATAAACTGCGCTACCACAGCATCATCATCATGACCGATGCGGACGTCGATGGTTCGCACATCCGTACGCTGCTGTTGACCTTCTTCTACCGTCAGATGCCGGAAATCGTTGAGCGTGGCCACGTCTACATCGCGCAGCCGCCGCTCTACAAAGTGAAGAAAGGCAAGCAGGAGCAGTACATCAAGGATGACGAGGCGATGGATCAGTATCAGATCTCTATCGCGCTCGACGGCGCAACGCTGCACACCACCGAAGGCGCGCCTGCGCTGCAGGGTGAAGCGCTGGAGAAAATGGTGTCCGAATACAACGCTGCGCAGAAGATGATTGGCCGCATGGAGCGTCGCTTCCCGCGCGCGCTGCTGAAAGAGCTGGTCTATCAGCCGACGCTGGCAGAAGCGGATCTCGCCGATGAGCGCGCGGTTACGCAGTGGGTCTCTCAGCTGATTACCGTGCTGAATGAGAATGAAGCCCACGGCAGCACCTGGAAATATGATGTCCGGGTGAACAGCGAGCTGAGCCAGTTCGAGCCGATTATTCGCGTGCGCACCCACGGTGTGGATACCGATTATCCGCTCGATCACGAGTTTGTGACCGGCGGTGAATACCGTCGTCTCTGCACGCTCGGCGAGAAGCTGCGCGGCCTGATTGAAGAAGATGCCTATATCGAGCGTGGCGAACGCCGCCAGCCGGTGACCAGCTTTGAGCAGGCGCTGGAGTGGCTGGTGAAAGAGTCCCGTCGCGGTCTCTCCATTCAGCGTTATAAAGGCCTCGGCGAGATGAACCCGGATCAGCTGTGGGAAACCACCATGGATCCGGAAAGCCGCCGCATGCTGCGCGTTACCGTGAAAGATGCGATTGCAGCCGATCAGCTCTTCACTACCTTAATGGGCGATGCCGTTGAACCGCGCCGCGCCTTTATCGAAGAGAACGCCCTGAAAGCGGCGAATATCGATATCTAAGGTAATCCTGCATTAAAAGGGGGATCCCGTATCCCCCTTTCTCTCCCCCTTTTCTCCCCGGCGCGCTGCTGTTTTTTGAGCGGAATCGCGTTAGCATGAGGTCAAACACTTCTCATCTGGGGATCTCATGGCTATCAAACTTATTGCAATCGATATGGACGGCACGCTGCTGCTGCCCGACCACACTATCTCTCCTGCGGTAAAAAATGCGATTGCCGCCGCGCGCGAACGCGGCATCAATGTCGTGCTGACCACCGGACGCCCTTACGCTGGCGTACACAGCTATATGAAAGAGCTGCATATGGAGCGGGAAGGTGACTACTGCATTACCTATAACGGCGCGCTGGTGCAGAATGCCAGCGACGGCAGTACCGTGGCGCAAACTACGCTGAGCTATGACGATTACCTCTATCTGGAGCAACTCTCCCGCGAGGTCGGCTCGCACTTCCACGCGCTGGATCGCAACACGCTCTACACCGCAAACCGCGATATCAGCCCCTATACCGTGCATGAATCTTTTGTCGCCACTATTCCGCTGGTCTTCTGTGAAGCGGAGAAGATGGATCCGCAGACCCAGTTCCTGAAAGTGATGATGATTGATGAGCCGACGATCCTCGACCAGGCGATCGCCCGCATTCCGCAAGAGGTGAAAGAGAAGTATACGGTGCTGAAAAGCGCGCCCTACTTCCTGGAAATCCTGCATAAAAGCGTCACTAAAGGCACCGGCGTTAAAGCCCTTGCCGATGTGTTAAACATCAAGCCGGAAGAGATTATGGCGATTGGCGATCAGGAAAATGATATCGCCATGATTGAGTTCGCAGGCGTTGGCGTGGCGATGGAAAACGCTATTCCGTCGGTGAAAGAGGCGGCAGATTTTGTCACCAAAACCAACCTCGAAGATGGCGTTGCTTACGCGATCGAGAAGTTCGCCCTCAACTAAACCTGTCCCACTCTCCCCGACCCGCGCTCTGCGCGGGTTTTTTTTGCCCCGCGCGCCGTTCTGATAACAATTTGCTTACCAATTGTCGTTTTTGTGATCCAAATTGTAGTACAACACAAAGTGATTGTACTACGATTGCGACATCTCTTGCGGGGAAGTCAGCATATTTGTACTTCAATGTTGAGGGAAATTGCGGCAGAGGCGATAAAGTAGTGGCAGAGAAACCGTTGCTAAGGACGCGTTATGACCATGAATAAAACCGACCGCATTATCGTCTCGCTGGGCCGCCAGATTATCAGCGGCAAATATGTCCCCGGTTCGGCGTTACCCGCCGAAGCTGAGCTGTGCGAAGAGTTTGAAACCTCGCGCAACATCATCCGCGAGGTCTACCGCGCGCTGATGGCAAAGCGGCTGATTGAAATGAAGCGTTATCGCGGCGCGTTTGTCGCCCCGCGTAACCAGTGGAACTACCTCGATACTGAGGTGCTGCAATGGGTGCTGGAGCATGACTACGACCCGCGCTTAATCAGCGCGATGAGTGAAGTGCGAAACCTGGTGGAACCGGCCATCGCCCGCTGGGCGGCGGAACGCGCCACTTCCAGCGACCTGGCAAATATTGAGTCGGCGCTCAACGACATGATCGCCAATAACCAGGACCGGGACGCCTTTAACGAGGCCGATATCCGCTATCACGAAGCGGTGTTGCAATCGGTGCACAACCCGGTGCTGCAACAGTTGAGTGTGGCGATTAGCTCACTGCAACGGGCGGTATTTGAACGGACCTGGATGGGGGATGAGGCGAACATGCCGAAAACCCTCCAGGAACATAAGGCGCTGTTCGATGCGATCCGGCATCAGGACAGCACAGCGGCAGAGCAGGCGGCGCTCACCATGATCGCCAGCTCAACACGAAGGTTGAAGGAAATTACATGACAGCTCGCTACATCGCAATCGACTGGGGATCCACCAACTTACGCGCCTGGCACTTTCAGGATAGCGTTTGCCTGGAGAGCAGGCAGTCTGAGGCGGGTGTGACCCGACTTAATGGCCGATCCCCCGAAGCGGTGTTAGCAGAAGTGACCGAGGGCTGGAGCAGCGAGACCACGCCGGTGGTAATGGCGGGCATGGTCGGCAGCAATGCGGGCTGGAAAATCGCCCCCTATCTGCCCTGCCCGACTACGCTTGACGGCATCGGTGAGCAGCTGACCCAGGTAAAAGAGCGTGTCTGGATCATCCCCGGCCTGTGCGTCTCCAGCGATGACAATCACAACGTGATGCGCGGCGAAGAGACTCAGCTGCTCGGTGCCAGCGAGCTTGCCCCCGCTTCGTTGTATGTGATGCCCGGCACCCACTGCAAATGGGTCGAGGCTGATGAGTATCAGATTCGTGATTTTCGCACCGTAATGACCGGTGAACTGCATCATCTCCTGCTGCGCCACTCGCTGGTGGGCGCAGGGTTGCCGGAGCAAACCGCCAGTGATGATGCCTTCGACGCAGGCCTGACGCGCGGCCTCGCGTCACCTGAGATCCTGCCGCAGCTTTTTGAAGTTCGCGCCGCCCATGTGCTGGGCACCCTTGCGCGCGAACAGGTGAGCGAATTCCTTTCGGGCCTGCTGATTGGCGGTGAGGTGGCGACCATGAACGCCCGCTTCGCCGGTTCGCAGGCAATCACGCTGGTCGCCAGCCCATCCCTCTCCGCCCGCTATCAGCGCGCGTTTCGTGCTATCGGGCGGGTGGTAAACACGCTGGATGGCGACACGGCATTTCAGGCAGGTATCAGGAGGATTGCCCATGCAGTGGCAAACTAAACTTCCGCTGATCGCCATTTTACGTGGCATCACCCCGGATGAGGCGCGCGAGCACGTCGCCGCCATACTCGACGCAGGTTTCGACGCCGTCGAAATCCCGCTCAACTCACCCGACTGGGAGACCAGCATTGGCGATATCGTAGCGAACTTCGGCGATCGCGCGCTGATCGGCGGCGGTACGGTGCTGAAACCGGAGCAGGTCGATCGGCTGGCGGAGATGGGCTGCAAACTGATTGTCACGCCAAATACGCAGCCGGAGGTGATCCGCCGCGCGGTCAGCCACGGCATGACCGTCTGCCCGGGCTGCGCCACCGCCAGCGAAGCCTTCACTGCGCTTGAAGCCGGTGCGCAGGCGCTGAAAATTTTCCCCTCCTCCGCCTTTGGCCCCGATTACATCAAAGCGCTGAAAGCGGTTCTGCCAGCGGACGTACCGGTGTTTGCCGTCGGCGGCGTCACGCCGGAAAACCTGCACCTGTGGCTACAGGCAGGCTGCGTTGGCGCCGGGCTGGGCAGCGATCTCTATCGCGCCGGGCAGCCGGTAAGCCGCACCATCGAGCAGGCGAAAGCATTTGTTAACGCGTATCAAGAGGCTGTGCAATGAAGATAACCAAACTGACGACTTACCGCTTACCGCCGCGCTGGATGTTCTTAAAAATCGAAACCGATGAAGGCGTGGTCGGCTGGGGCGAGCCGGTGATCGAAGGGCGTGCGCGTACCGTTGAAGCGGCGGTGCATGAGCTTGGCGACTACCTGATTGGCCAGGATCCCTCCCGTATCAACGATTTGTGGCAGGTGATGTACCGCGCGGGTTTCTATCGTGGCGGCCCGATCCTGATGAGCGCCATCGCCGGGATTGACCAGGCGCTGTGGGATATCAAAGGCAAAGTGCTCAATGCGCCGGTGTGGCAGCTGATGGGCGGCCTGGTGCGCGACAAAATCAAGGCCTACAGCTGGGTCGGCGGCGACCGCCCGGCAGAAGTGATTGATGGCATCAAAACCCTGCGCACCATTGGCTTCGACACCTTTAAATTAAACGGCTGCGAAGAGTTAGGCATTATCGATGATTCGCGCAAAGTCGATGCGGCGGTCAATACCGTGGCGCAGATCCGCGAAGCGTTTGGCAACGAGATTGAGTTTGGCCTCGACTTCCACGGTCGCGTCAGCGCGCCGATGGCGAAAGTATTAATTAAAGAGCTGGAGCCCTATCGCCCGCTGTTTATTGAAGAGCCGGTGCTGGCCGAGCAGGCGGAGTATTACCCGCGCCTGGCCGCGCAAACCCATATTCCGATTGCTGCCGGTGAACGTATGTTCTCGCGCTTCGAATTTAAACGCGTGCTGGAAGCGGGCGGCATTGCGATTTTGCAGCCGGATCTCTCCCACGCGGGCGGCATCACCGAGTGCTACAAAATTGCCGGTATGGCGGAAGCGTACGACGTGGCGCTGGCTCCGCACTGCCCGCTCGGCCCGGTGGCGCTCGCTGCCTGTCTGCATGTCGACTTCGTCTCGCACAATGCGGTATTCCAGGAGCAGAGCATGGGCATTCACTACAACAAAGGTGCCGAACTGCTCGACTTCGTGAAGAACAAAGAGGACTTCAATATGGAAGGCGGCTTCTTTAAACCGTTGATGAAGCCGGGCCTTGGCGTAGAGATCAACGAAGAGAAAGTGATTGAGCTAAGCAAAAATGCGCCGGACTGGCGTAACCCGGTGTGGCGGCACGCGGACGGTACCGTCGCCGAGTGGTAATGCTCGTCATATTTTGCGCCGCCGGTGCGTTGGCGGTTAAACAAACTATTTAGCGCATTCAGAACATCAAAAATAATTTTTTTCCTACACCCTCTGTATTTAACAGGGCATGGTGAGCGGCTTCGCCATGCCCAAAACCCGGAGACAGACAGTTATGGATATTTCTGTAACGACTGCAAAAACAGGGCGTCGCCGCTATTTGACGCTGCTGATGATCTTTATCACGGTGGTCATTTGTTATGTCGACCGCGCCAACCTGGCCGTGGCCTCTGCCCATATTCAGGAGGAGTTCGGTATTACCAAAGCGGAGATGGGCTACGTCTTTTCCGCCTTCGCCTGGCTCTATACCCTCTGCCAGATCCCCGGCGGCTGGTTTCTTGACCGTGTCGGTTCACGCCTTACCTATTTCATCGCCATCTTTGGCTGGTCGGTCGCCACGCTGTTTCAGGGTTTCGCCAGCGGCCTGCTGTCGCTGATTGGCCTGCGTGCGATTACCGGTATTTTTGAAGCACCCGCTTTCCCGACCAACAACCGCATGGTGACCAGCTGGTTCCCGGAGCAGGAGCGCGCTTCGGCGGTCGGTTTTTACACCTCCGGGCAGTTTGTCGGGCTGGCTTTTCTCACCCCGCTGCTGATCTGGATCCAGGAGCTGCTAAGCTGGCACTGGGTGTTTATCGTCACCGGCGGCATCGGCATTATCTGGTCGCTGATCTGGATTAAGGTCTACCAGCCGCCGCGCCTGACCAAAAACATCAGCCAGGCGGAGCTAGAGTACATCAAAGCGGGCGGCGGCCTGATTGATGGCGATGCGCCGGTGAAAAAAGAGGCGCGCCAGCCGCTGACCAAAGCGGAGTGGAAACTGGTGTTCCACCGCAAGCTGATTGGCGTCTATCTTGGCCAGTTCGCCGTCACCTCAACGCTGTGGTTCTTCCTCACCTGGTTCCCGAACTACCTGACGCAGGAGAAAGGTATCACCGCGCTGAAAGCCGGGTTTATGACCACCGTGCCGTTCCTGGCCGCCTTCTTTGGCGTGCTGCTCTCCGGCTGGGTCGCCGATACGCTGGTGAAAAAGGGCTATTCGCTGGGGATTGCGCGTAAAACGCCGATTATCTGCGGTCTGCTTATCTCCACCTGCATCATGGGCGCGAACTACACCAACGATCCCGTGTGGATTATGACGCTGATGGCGCTGGCCTTCTTCGGCAACGGCTTTGCCTCGATCACCTGGTCGCTGGTGTCGTCGCTGGCACCGATGCGCCTGATTGGCCTCACCGGTGGGGTGTTTAACTTTGTCGGGGGGCTGGGCGGCATTACCGTGCCGCTGGTGATTGGCTACCTGGCGCAGGATTACGGCTTTGGCCCGGCGCTGGTCTATATCTCCGCCGTGGCGCTGATTGGCGCGCTCTCCTACATTTTGCTGGTCGGCGATGTGAAGCGAGTAGGCTAACGCCACGCAATCTTATACCCTGAGGCCTGTTTATGGCTTCAGGGTACTTTCATGAAACAGCTCACCTTCGCCCCGCGCAATCATCAACTGACCAATATCAACACCTGGACGGCGGACAGCCAGTGGCTGGTGTTCGATGTGCGCCCCTCCGGCGCCTCCTTTACCGGCAAAACTATCGAACGCGTCAACGTCCAATCCGGCGACGTTGAGGTGATCTACACCGCAACGGATGGCGCGCATGTCGGCGTGGTGACCGTTCATCCTGAAGCGCAGAAGTATGTGTTTATTCACGGCCCGGAAAACCCGGACGAGGCGTGGCAGTACGATTTCCACCATCGGCGCGGCGTAATAACCGGGCAGGGCCGCACAACCAATCTTGATGCGCTGGATATCACCGCGCCCTACACGCCCGGCGCGCTGCGCGGCGGCTCGCACGTGCATGTCTTTAGCCCGAGCGGGCAGAACATTAGCTTTACCTATAACGATCACGTTATGCATGAGCGCGACCCGGCGCTGGATCTGCGCAACGTTGGCGCCGCGGTGCCATTTGGCCCGGTAACGCCGCCCTGCACCCATCCGCGAGAATATGGTGGCAGCCACTGGTGCGTGCTGGTGAGCCGCACGACGCCGACGCCTGCGCCCGGCAGTGATGAGATCAACCGTGCGTATGAAGAGGGCTGGGTCGGCAACCAGCGGCTGGCGTTTATTGGCGATACGCTCTCCGCCAGCGGCGAAAAAGTGCCGGAGCTGTTTATTGTCGATCTTCCTGCTGATGAGCAGGGTTGGAAAACCGCGGGCGATGCGCCGCTGGCCGGTACAGAGCAGACTCTGCCCGCGCCGCCAAAAGGCGTGCAGCAGCAGCGCCTCACCTTCACCCATCACCGACGCTATCCGGGGCTGGTTACGACGCCGCGCCACTGGGTACGCAGCAACCCGCAGGCGAGCGAGATTGCCTTTCTAATGCGTGACGACAACGGCGTTGTGCAGCTCTGGTTAATCAGCCCGGCGGGCGGCGAGCCGCGGCAGCTAACCCACTGTGAGACGGGGATCCAGTCGGCGTTTAACTGGCACCCTTCTGGCGAGGCGCTGGGGTTTGTGCTGGATAACCGCATTGCGCTGTGCGACGCACTAAGCGGAGAGATAACCTTTTTGACGGCCGATCACGCCAACCCCCCTTCCGGGGATGCGGTGGTCTTCTCACCGGATGGTAAGCAGATAGCCTGGATGGAAGAGGCCGACGGTTTCCGCCAGCTCTGGATGACGCAGACCGGTTACTAAATCAGTGCACCGGCATCGGCGCGGGCGGGATAAGTGAGTTGATAGCCTCATTTTCCCGCTCGCTCTTTTCGACTCTCGCTTTCACCGAGTTATCTCTGCGAAAGAGATCCCAGGGTATCAATAGCGTGTCGAGAAGAGCGGTAAAGGGCATATCCAGCGCCACCAGCGATTTCATACCGATGCCGGTATCGTCATCGGAAATCATCGACGAACTCGCTTTTGTGCCGGGATAAAGCCCCTCTTTGCCGCCCGTATGCGACATCACGCTGGAACAGCCCGAGACCATCACTCCGCAAACCAGTGCAGAAACTATCAAACGCGTTTTCATCATCGATTAATCATCGTTGTTTATTGTCTGAATGCTGTCACGGCGTTTATAGCCCTACGCCTGCGAAAACAACAGCATTCGCGCTCCGCTCTGTGGCGGCATTCGCACTTTAACCCTTTGTGCGGCTACCCCCAGTCTATGCCCTGTCAGAGAAAGTGCAAAAAAAGTCAAAAATTTGCCCTTGAAAAAATTCCCTGCAACCACACTTTATCACTGTAGCCGCAGAACACGCCGCAAGGGTGTTCGGCTATATGGCATGAAGATCGGTCCATTATGGAAGGTCTTACACACTCGCTGATTTCAGGAGCCTTACTATGCGTAATTTTGATCTCTCCCCGCTTTATCGTTCAGCTATCGGTTTTGACCGCCTGTTTAACCTGTTGGAAAACAACCCGAACCAGAGCAATAACGGTTACCCTCCGTACAACGTTGAGTTAGTGGATGAAAACCACTACCGCATTGCTATCGCCGTGGCCGGTTTCGCTGAAAGCGAACTGGATATTACCGCCCAGGATAACTTGCTGGTGGTAAAAGGCTCCCACGCCGCTGAACAGAAAGAGCGCTCCTATCTCTACCAGGGCATCGCCGAGCGTAACTTCGAGCGTAAATTCCAGCTGGCAGAAAATATTCAAATCAAAGGCGCCAACCTGGTGAACGGCCTGCTCTATATCGAACTGGAGCGCGTCATCCCGGAAGAGAAAAAACCGCGCCGTATTGAAATTAACTAATTACGTCGGGTCGCTCGCGCGGCCCACTCCCGACATGCTCGCCGACAGGGGGCATATGTGAGCCGAAAGCTCGCAGGTATTCACTCGCTTCTTTGAAGGAGAAACACAATGCATAACTACGATTTATCCCCGCTTCTGCGTCAGTGGATTGGCTTCGACAAACTGGCAAACGCTCTGCAAACCACCAATGTCGATCAGCAGGCGTTCCCGCCCTACAACATCGAAAAGAGCGACGACAACCACTACCGCATTACCCTTGCGCTGGCCGGTTTCCGCCAGCAAGAGCTGGATATTCAGCTGGAAAATGGTCGGCTGACCATTAAAGGCACGCCGGAAAAACCGGCCAACGAACCGAAATGGCTCCATCAGGGTCTGGTGATCCAGCCCTTTACCCTGAGCTTTACGCTGGCCGATTTTATGGAAGTCTCCGGCGCAACGTTCGTGAACGGCCTGCTGCATATCGATCTGCTGCGCAACGTGCCCGAAAGCGCCGAACCGCAACGCATCGCCATTAGTTCGCGCCCGGCGTTGAATAGCTAAAACAGCGCATAAAACCGCTAAGCCCTGCTTTCTGAGCAGGGCTTTTTTGTTTCTTTTGCAGGCTGGTATACACTGGAGCCATTGCGGCATTCAGGAGACGGCTATGCTTGGCGAAGAGCTTGAGATTGAAGGACTTATCGGCGTTGGGCGCGCGCAGCTTAGGCTTGAACCTAACCAGCGAATTTATACCTTTATCGGCCCCAATGGCGTCGGTAAAACCAAAATGCTGGAAGCGCTGTTCCAGTTCATGTTTTTTAATAATGAGCTGGTAAAAAAATCCCTCGATTCTATCGATCAGGTTTTCTTCAAGTTCAAATCCGTCGCCACCAATCGCCCGGAACCTTATACGGTTCAGCGGGAAAGTGACGATTCTCCCTTATGGCAAATTGCCCGCGGTTATTTTCCCTCGTTGACCGCGAATACGTTCCCGGTGGTATTTCTCGGCGCCCAGGCGCGCGGAAAAATCGAGACGCAATCAAGCGTAACTAACACCTCGCTGGGCAATCTTGAGAACCGCAGAAAGTATTACTTCCAGACGCTGACCCGGCAGATGGAGGCGGATTTCGGCTCCATGAATATGTCAGCCAGTATTCAGGAGTGGTTTATTTCAATTGCCCGCTCCTCTAACCGCTGGCAAAAAAGTGAAGATAACCGCGAAGTGGAAATTTCGACTGTTATCCGCTTATTGCACGAAATTGATGCGCGAATCGATCCGGAGTTTTTACAGATTAGCGGCGACGATCGGGTGAGCCTGAAAGTTGACGGCCAGGTGAGAGAAATTAGCCAGCTCAGCTCCGGTTTTACCTCCATCCTCAAACTGATTCAGGCGATTGTTTCCGGCTACGGCTATTTCACCAATGAAAGCAATATTCAGAAGGTGAAGGGCGTTGTCTTTATCGATGAAATAGAGAGCCACCTGCACCTCTCCTGGCAGGCGAATATCGTGCCGTTGCTCAAGAAGCTGTTTCCTAATACGACCTTTTACATCACCACGCACTCCTCTGTTGTTCTCGCGCAGCTTAAAGAGGGTGAAGCGTATAACCTCTATCGCGACGGTGATGGCGTTGTGAAGACGAAAAAAATCGCCGCGCCGAATAAAGCCGCGCTGGCCGATATACTGAAAGAGGTATTCAGCGTTGATCTAAACCAGATGAAGCTTGAGAACAGCAGCGCCGACGAGCAGCAGGATGCAAAAGCGAACTTATTACGCTTGCTCAACCAGCAGGAGAAAGAGTAATGACACGGAGAGTTTTGCTGGATACCAACCTTCTGATTGCAGCATTTGATAAAAGCGGCAGAACATCTGTGGAAATGAAAACCTCCGCGATAACAATGCTTACTCAGCTACTGGCTGACGATGATGTGGCGCTGTTTATTACGCCGTTGATTCGCTATGAAGTGTTGCGTGGCGTCAGTTGGTCAAATAAAGCGGACTTTGATGAACTTCAGGCCACCCTGAACGGTTTTCCCGAACTGGATATTACGCGCGATATCTCTGAACTGTCGGCCAATCTGTTCCGTTTCGATAGCTGGCAGGCGGCGCAACCCGGTGCCGCAGCGCGTAACCTGGAGAAACGAAAGTTTGACGTGTTTCATTTCAGCAGCGCGCACTGCAATACCCTTGAGCTCTGCTCCAACGATTCGGATATCGGGCGCATCCGTCAGTTACATCAATCCTATGATGTAGCAGCCAGTAACCTCTGACAAACCTACTGCCTGGTGGCGCTTCGCTTACCAGGCCTACGGCATGATGCAATCTAAGGCATCGCCGCCACCCGGCAGATAAGGCTCCGCATGCGGAGCCTTTTTTATTCAGGCATGCACGCTCTGCAAAAAACGCTGGCGCCAGGGTTTCAGCACAAAGAGGGCGAGCAGCGCGCAGAGAATATCGAGCGTGATTGCACAGCCAAACACCAGGTTCCAGCTACCAGTTTGCTGATAGAGCAGCGCCGCCAGCGGGCCGCCGAAAATCGAGCCGATCCCCTGCGAGATATAGAGCCAGCCATAGTTTGAGGTAGCATGCTGCGTACCGAAGGTGTCGGTGAGGGTGGCAGGAAAGAGCGAGAAGATTTCGCCCCAGCCGAAAAAGACCACCCCGGAGAGCAGCACAAACAGCAGCGGATCGTCTTTGCACAACAGCCACAGCGCCATCGCGCACCCTTCCAGACCGAAGGCGACAAACATCATGTTTTCGCGCCCAATCCGGTCCGAGATATAGCCGCACACCGGGCGCGTTAAGCCATTCATAAACCGGTCGATGGTCATCGCCAGCGGCAGCGCCGCCATGCCAAGCACCGTGACGGCGGTAATACCGAAATCGTCGGCGAAAATCGCCATTTGCGAGGTGACCATCAGCCCAGAGGTGGACATCATGGTCATCATGATAAACATCAGCCAGAACAGCGGCTTGCGCAGCATCTCTTTTGGCGCGAAGCTCTTCTCGCTCATCTTCAACGGGCTGCTCACCGGCTGCGCGCTGGCATGCTGCGGCGCGCGTAACCCCTGGCTGGCAATAAAACCGATGGCGGCCATCAGCAGGCCGAACTGCCACAGTGTGCTCTCCAGCCCTTTGGCGGCCAGCGACTGCGTCACCGGAAAGGTGGTAAGGATCGCGCCCATACCGTAGCCTGCCGCCACCATCCCTGTGGCAAAGCCGCGTTTTTCGGGGAACCAGCGCACCATCAAACCGACCACGCCGATATAGACAATGCCGGTGCCGCCGATCACGCCGTAACAGAGATAGAGCCCCGTCAGGCTGCTGATGTTCGCCGTCAGCATCCAGCTCGCGCCGCTCAGCACGGTGCCAATGGCAATCAACCGGCGCGGGCCAAACTTATCAATCAGCTTGCCCTGGAAGGGGGAAAAGAAGGTTTGCAGAATAATCAGCAGTGAAAAGGTGAGCTGGATCTCCGCCAGCGGGACGCCCAGCTTGGCCATAAACGGCTTTGCCAGCAGCGCCCAGACATATTGCGGGCTGGAGATGGAGATCATGCACAGTAAGCCCAGCGCCAGTTGCACCCATTTCTTCGACGGGCTTGCTACCACTACGCTGGTTAAGGTTGTATTTGTCATTCTGCCACCCTGTTGTTAACAAAAGTGGAGTTGTG
Source organism: Kosakonia sp. S57 (assembly GCF_016516575.1). NCBI lineage: Bacteria > Pseudomonadati > Pseudomonadota > Gammaproteobacteria > Enterobacterales > Enterobacteriaceae > Kosakonia > Kosakonia sp. S57. Next base: position 67,866 of record NZ_JACVUL010000018.1, read on the forward strand.
CATTAACCATGCCATAACCTGCCAGCGCACTAATCCTCAGGAGAGAGTTAGCAGGCGCAGGGTTTCGCCTGTGGGTAAACGCCTCAGCTATGCGTTAATTGAGAGCAGCATCACATTATATGGTGCGCGGTTCGCCACATTAGAGGGCGCGAAAAGCCCTGCACTTTGTGCGCCATCGCCCATAAAACGGTCCTCTTCTCTGCGAGAATTAGCCTAATCATCATGGAAAAGGATTGAATCATGAGTGAGATAGCGTTAATGGTCAGCGTGCTGGCGCTGGTGGCAGTGGTTGGGCTGTGGATCGGCAACATCAAAATACGCGGCATCGGCTTTGGCATTGGCGGCGTGCTGTTTGGCGGGATTATTGTCGGGCACATCGCCGATCGGTTGGGAATAACGTTAAGCGGCCCGATGCTGCTGTTCGTGCAGGAGTTCGGCCTGATCCTCTTCGTCTACACCATTGGCATCCAGGTCGGGCCAGGGTTCTTTGCCTCGCTGCGCGTCTCGGGGCTGCGCCTCAACCTCTTCGCCATCCTGATTGTGCTGCTGGGCGGCCTGGTCACGGCGATCCTGCATAAACTCTTCGCCATTCCGCTCCCGGTGGTGCTCGGTATCTTCTCCGGCGCGGTGACCAACACGCCCGCCCTGGGTGCCGGGCAGCAGATCCTGCGTGATTTGGGCCTGCCCGTCGAACAGCTGGATGTGATGGGCACCAGCTATGCGATGGCCTACCCGTTCGGTATCTGCGGTATTTTGCTGAGCATGTGGCTGCTGCGGGTGCTGTTTCGCGTCAATGTGGATGAGGAGGCCCGCAAGCACGACGCCACCCTCAATAGCGGCGTCTCGCATATTCGCACCATCAATGTTCGGGTGGAAAACAGCAACCTCAATAATATGGCGATTCAGGATGTGCCGCTGCTCAACAGCGACAAAATCATCTGTTCACGGCTGAAACGGGACGAGCTGCTGATGGTGCCCTCGCCCACCACGGTAATTCAGGCGGGCGATCTGCTGCACCTGGTCGGCCTGCCGCGCGATCTGCATAACGCCCAAGTGGTGATTGGCAAAGAGGTCGAGACCTCCCTCTCAACGCGCGGCACCGATCTGCGCGTTGAGCGGGTGGTGGTGACCAATGAAAAAGTGCTGGGCAAAAAGATCCGCGACCTGCAGCTGAAAGAGCGTTATGACGTGGTGATTTCGCGCCTCAATCGCGCCGGGGTGGAACTGGTGGCCAGCTCCGACGCCAGCCTGCAGTTCGGCGATATCCTCAACCTGGTTGGCCGACCGGCGGCGATTGAGGCGGTGGCCAGCGAAGTGGGCAACGCGCAGCAAAAATTACAGCAGGTGCAGATGCTGCCGGTGTTTATCGGTATCGGCCTCGGCGTGCTGCTCGGCTCGGTGCCGCTGTTTATTCCCGGCTTTCCGGTGGCTTTAAAACTTGGGCTGGCGGGTGGGCCGCTGATTATGGCGCTGATCCTCGGGCGTATCGGCACCATCGGCAAGCTCTACTGGTTTATGCCGCCGAGCGCCAACCTGGCGCTGCGCGAGCTTGGCATTGTGCTGTTTCTGGCGGTGGTCGGCTTGAAGTCCGGCGGTGATTTCTTTGCCACGCTAACCCACGGCGAAGGCGTGAGGTGGATGTGTTACGGCATCTTTATTACCGCCATTCCGCTGCTGACCGTCGGCGTGCTGGCGCGGATGCTCGGTAATATGAACTACTTAACCCTCTGCGGTATGCTGGCCGGGTCGATGACCGATCCACCGGCGCTGGCCTTCGCCAATAACCTGCATGCCACCAGCGGCGCGGCGGCGCTCTCCTATGCGACGGTCTATCCGCTGGTGATGTTTTTGCGCATTATTACCCCTCAACTCCTGGCGGTGCTATTTTGGGGCATGGGCCAGGCGTTTTAACCTGGGGAATGGCCTGTTTTATAAGGAGTGTTGATGAAAATCTCCCGCGTCGGCGAAGCGCCCGATTACCGCTTTTCGCTGGCCAACGAGCGCACCTTTCTTGCCTGGATCCGCACTGCGCTGGGCTTTCTCGCCGCGGGTGTCGGCCTCGATCAGCTGGCACCGCAGTTTGCCACACCGCTGATCCGCGAAACGCTGGCGCTGCTGCTCTGCCTCTTCGCCGGGGCGCTGGCGCTGTATGGCTATCTGCGCTGGTTGCGTAATGAGAAAGCGATGCGCTTAAAAGAGGATCTGCCCTATACCCGTACTCTGCTGCTCATCAGCGTGGCGCTGGCGGCGGTCGCCGCAGTGGTGATGGTGCTGGTGTTCTATGCCGGATAGCCGCAAAGTGCGCCGCGCCGTCGACCCTGGTTTGCAGCCAGAGCGCACCTCGCTCGCCTGGCTACGCACGCTGTTCGGCTATGGCGCGCTGATGGCGCTGGCGGTAAAGCATAACTGGCAGCAATCGGGCACGCCGTTCTGGATCTCCCTCGCGCTGCTGGCGCTGGTGGCGGGCATTCTCTGGCGTTATACCCATCTGCGGCAGCGAATGGATGTGAACGCCGGTGACTTCGCGCTGCCCGGCAGCGTGCGTGACAAGCTGCTTATCGCCCTTGGCGTCTTCTCTCTCGCCCTGCTGTTCGCCGTTACCCATATTCGCCAGTTATGGCTTCTGCTCTGAGTGCGGGAAAAATTTATTACGCTTTGCCGCTACGCGCGCTGAGCAAAAGCATGCTAAATACATGTAATCACCCCCGATTTTCGCAAGGTCAACCGTGTTAAAGCCACTGATTGCTGTTGTTATGTTGCTGGCGGCAACCGCTGTGTATGCCGCCGATACTCCGCTGACGGCGGCGCGTTACGCGCAGCAGTTGGGCGTTGGCATGGACGTTGACTGGGCGCGCACCGAGCGCGGCATTCGCGAATTTGACCCGTTAGTGGTGCGTGATTTTTACAACGCCGGTATTCGCCATGTTCGTATTCGCGTGGCGGATAATATGACCGAAGCGCGGCTGATTCACCTGCGTAAGCTGGTCGAAGCCTGTGAAGCCTATGGCGTGACGCCGATCATCGCTTATCAGGCCGATGGTTTTAAAGCCGATCCCAACGCAAAAACCGAAGCGCAACTGGTGGCCTGGTGGACGACCGTCGGGCAATTTTTTGGCAGCGAGCATCCGACGCTCGGTTTTGATGTGATTTATGAACCTGCCGACAAACTGAACCGCGATCTGCCCGCCTTGAATCGTACTTACGATAATGTCGTGCGCACTCTGCATCAGATTGATGCCCAGCGTATGATCTTCATCGCCCCGCGATTGCGCGCCGCGCCTGAGGATCTCGCCTCGCTGCGGCTGCCTGCGCACAGCCAGAACTACCTGCTGGCGGAGTGGCATATCTTTCCGTGGGGGCCGCTGAAAAGTAACGGCAAATACCCGTGGACTTCCGGCACGGCGGCCGAAAAAGCGGCGATCCGCGCCCGTATCGCTGCGGCGCTGCGCTGGCAGCAAAAAACCGGCCACGCCAGTTGGGTCGGTGGCTGGGCGGTGGGCGAGTCGATAAAAAATGCGCCGACCGTCTCGCAGATGGCCTTCGCCCGCTTTATGGCCTGCGAGCTGAACCGGGCGAAAATCCCGTATGCGATCAATGCCGATACGCAGTTTTATGATGGTGAAGAGGGCGCATGGCGGCCTGCGCCCGCGCCGCTGCTAAAAGAGATGATTGCGCCGACCTGCGAAAAGCCCGACCTGAAGCCGGGCCATCATGAGGTCAAACCGCCTGTTCGTGGTGGCCAGGGCGCGACGCCAGCGGCAGCCAGCACAACACAATCAGCAGCCCGGCCAGCGTCATCAGCATCCCAAGGCTAAACTGGCTGTTTTGCGGCAGCTGCGCAGAGAGCCACGCCAGCCCGCCGGAGCCCATATTTTGCAGGCCGCCAATCAGCGCGCCCGCCGTACCGGCCAGGAAGGGGAACGGCTCCATCGCGCCGCTGGTTGCCAGCGGAAAGAGCATCCCGGCACCGAAGAAGAAGAGCGCGGCGGGCACCACTAAGGTCCAGATAGTCATCACGCCAAGGATTCCGGGGATCCACATCAGGATACCGGCCAGCAGGCAGCTTAACGACGCCTGCCACATCAGCGTAGTGAAGCGTTTATTCTGCCGTCCGGCAAACCATGCGCCGAAAAACGCCGCCGGAATAGGCAGGATAAACAGCACGCTCACCATCATACTGTTTAGCCCCAGTACGCCGCCCATCAGCACCCCAGAGCAGGCTTCAAACACCGCGATGCCCGCCAGGCCGCCGATCAACATCAGCAGATAACAGCTAAACGCGCCGTTACCGAGCAGGGTTTTATAGCTGGTGATCAGCCGCGAGCGCGGCGCATCCAGCGGACGCGTTTCCGGCATCCAGCGCGCCATGCTGTAGGTGACAATCACACACAGCACCAGTAAGAAGATAAAGCAGGCGCGCCAGTTCACCAGCGTGTTGAGCACGCCGCCAATCAGCGGTGCCAGCAGCGGGCTGACCAGAATACCCATATTTAACAAGCTATTGGCATGCCGAAGCTCGCTGCCCGCATAGAGATCGCGCGGCAGGGTGCGCGCCATCACGCCGCCGACGCCGGTGCCGACGCCCTGTAAGGCGCTGGCGAGGATCAGCACCAGCAAGCTGTTGGTGGTGATAGCGATAAGCGTCGCCAGCATAAAAATGGACATGCCCGCGAGGATCACCGGGCGGCGTCCCACTCTGTCCGCCAGCGGGCCGTAAAAGAGTTGCGAGACGCCATAGGTCAGCAGGTAGGCCGCCATCACGCTCTGCACCGCCCCTTTACTTACCGCCAGATCGTGCGCCATATCGGCCATCGCCGGAATATAGATGGTTTGCGCCATTTGGCCGACCGCGACCAGAAGCACCAGCATCAATAACAAATTGACGTTTCTCTGCCTTTTCATATCGATGATTACTTTTAAAAAGAGAAGAATTATAGAATATATGGCTGCAATGCAGCCCAGGTTGCGGAGGAATCTACCACAAGGCGTGAGATGAGCCACCAGGTGACTCACTAATTGGCAAAGGGTGCCAGGCAGGATTTCTAAACAATTATCGGCAACTTTTGTTGCCAGAATGATCTACGAGAGACGCAGCAGGATCGCCCCGGCGGCAATACCGCAGGCGGCGACAACGCGCACGCCTGCCACGCGCTCTTTGAGCACAAAGCAGGCTAACAGCGCGCCGAAAAGTATTGAGGTTTCGCGTAGCGCAGCCACTACCGCCAGCGGCGCTTGCGTCATCGCCCATAGCGCCAGGCCGTAGGAGCCGAGCGTACCGATGCCGCCCGGCAGCCCTGATTTCCAGTTAGCAACCAGATAACGGGAAACCGCGTGGCGGCGCGCGACCATTGCCCACAGCAGCAGGCAGAAACCGTTGAGGAAGAAGGTCCAGAGGGTGTACCCGAGCGCCGTGCCGGAGAGACGCACGCCGGTACCATCCACCAGCGTATAGCTGGCGATAAAGCAGGCGTTGAGCAGCGCCAGCCAGATCCCGGTGCGCGACTGGCTGCGCCCGTTAAATGCCATGCCGAGAATCGACAGGCAGATCACCGCAATCCCGCTCCACGCCACCGCGCTCAGGGCATCACCGAGAAACAGCACGCTGACTAACGCCACCAGCAGCGGCGCGGTGCCGCGCATCAGCGGGTAGGTCTGGCTCATCTCTGAGACCTGGTAGGTTTTGGCGACCAGCACGGTATAAACCACCTGCAGAGCACAGGAGAGGGCGAGATAGGGCGCGCTGGCAAGCGTTGGCTGGGGAGAAAAAGGGAGCAATATCAGCGCAATTAGCGCGGCAAATCCGCTCACGGCAATGGCGGAATAGAGCTTATCGCTGCCCGCTTTGACAATGGCGTTCCAGCTGGCGTGGAGCAGTGCGGCGAAGAGCAGAATGCAGAAAACCGAAAGCGTCATGGCGACCTGCGCACGGGAAATGTCACCGAAATGTAACATGACCGGCGCAAGGCACGCCAGAACGCGAATAGTAAAGAGGGGCGGTTGCCCGCCCCCCTTTGGTGCGACTTGAACCTGAGTTAACGAACAAATTTCAGGACTGCTTCAAGTAGTTGCAACAAGGCAACAATGAGTTTCAGGATCAGGATAACCATCTCCGTCTGGCCCATACGCATCTCCTCAGGTAAAGGAGCACCGGCTGACTTACCTTTCCGCTGCCTGTTATCAGCCGTGTTGTTGGCGTAACGCAGTGTGCTCTCAAGGGGTTAAGGCGCTGACGGCACCACCCGTTTCAGCCAGGACTTAGCGCGCCGTAGTTGCGGCCCCCACACAGATGCGCAACATCAGTATATGCGAGTACTGTATTTATATACAGTAATTATTGGTTGTTTTTGCGCCATTGAGCCATACTTAATGCGGATGATTATGTGTAAAAATTGCGCAACCGGACGATATAGCGTATAGTTCCGCTGTTGACGTAACGCAGTGTGCTTGCGGTCACCAGCCGCAAAAAGCTGCAAAAAAAACCTCGCTCCGGCGGGGTTTTTTGTTGTCATTTCGGCAATAAGAAATGTGATCAATGGCCCACTTTGCTGCCGGTGCGTAAAAAGCAGTTGTCGGCGAATGATTCCTGTGTTTGTATAAATCTCGTTAATGACATAAAAATTGTTCACACAACAACAGGTCCCCCATGAACGCTGCCACTAAACCGATGAACCTACTAAAAACCGCGCACAACGCCGCGGTGGTCGTCGTGCGTGTGGTGGTGGTCGTCGGCAATGCGCCGTAGGGTCCGGAACAACACACGATTCCAAAACCCCGCCGGCGCAAACCGGGCGGGGTTTCTTGTTTTATCCCTCCCGGAAAGTCGGCCCAGAATAAGAAGGACTGGAGCATGGCAAGTTCGGAAAGCACTCCTCAATCCACGCGCTACACCGGCGCGCAGCTGATTGTTCATTTACTTGAGCGTCAGGGCATCACCACCGTTACCGGCATTCCGGGCGGCACCGTGTTGCCGCTGTACGATGCCCTGAGCCAAAGCACGCAGATTCGCCACGTGCTGGCCCGCCACGAACAGGGTGCCGGTTTTATCGCTCAGGGAATGGCACGCACGCAGGGAAAACCGGCGGTCTGTCTCGCCTGTAGCGGGCCGGGTGCAACCAATCTGGTTACCGCTATCGCCGACGCGCGCCTCGACTCCATCCCGCTGGTCTGCATTACCGGCCAGGTGCCCGCTTCAATGATCGGCACCGACGCGTTTCAGGAAGTGGACACTTACGGCATCTCTATCCCCATCACTAAACACAACTATCTGGTCCGCGACATTGCCGAACTGCCGCAGGTGATCAGCGATGCGTTTCGCATTGCGCAGTCCGGCCGCCCAGGCCCGGTGTGGATAGATATTCCTAAAGATGTGCAGACTGCGGAGATCACCTTAAGCGAGCTGCCGGAACCGGGCGTTAAGGCCCCGACTCCGGCGTGGAATGCGCATGACGTTCGTGCCGCGGCGGAGATGATCAACGCCGCGCAGCGCCCGGTGCTCTACCTGGGCGGCGGGGTGATCAATGCTCCTCAGCAAATTCGCCTGCTGGCGGAGAAAGCCAGCCTGCCAACGACCATGACGCTGATGGCGCTCGGCATGCTGCCGAAACACCACCCGCTCTCCCTCGGCATGCTCGGCATGCACGGCGCGCGCAGCACCAACTTTATTCTGCAAGAGGCAGATCTGCTGATTGTGCTGGGTGCGCGTTTTGATGACCGGGCGATTGGCAAAACCGAGCAGTTCTGCCCGAATGCGAAGATTATTCATGTCGATATCGACCGCGCCGAGCTGGGGAAAGTGAAGCAGGCGCATGTTGCGATCCAGGGCGATGTCGGCGAAGTATTGGATGTGTTGATTCCGCAGATTGAGGCGAGCGCGCGCCACGCCTGGCGTAACACCGTCGAACAGCTGCAAGCGGAGTTTCCCTCCTCCATTGCGCAGAACAGCGATCCCTTAAGCCACTATGGGCTGATTAACGCGGTGGCAGCCTGCGTTGATGATGAGGCGATTATCACTACCGACGTTGGGCAGCATCAGATGTGGACGGCGCAGGCCTATCCGCTCAATCGCCCGCGCCAGTGGCTCACCTCTGGCGGCCTCGGCACCATGGGCTTTGGTCTGCCGACGGCGATCGGCGCGGCGCTGGCGAACCCGGAGCGGAAGGTGATCTGCTTCTCCGGCGACGGCAGCCTGATGATGAATATTCAGGAGATGGCGACGGCGGCGGAAAACAATCTCGATGTCAAAATCATCCTGATGAATAACGAGGCGCTGGGGCTGGTGCATCAGCAGCAGAGTCTGTTCTACAAATCCGGCGTCTTTGCCGCGACCTATCCGGGCATGGTTAACTTTGTGCAGATTGCCGCCGGGTTTGGCCTGCACACCTGCGATTTAAACGCCGCCGCCGATCCGCAGGCCGCGTTGCAGGAGATTATTGACCGCCCAGGACCTGCGCTGGTGCATGTGCGCATCGATCCACAACAGAAAGTCTACCCGATGGTGCCGCCGGGCGCGGCGAATACAGAAATGGTGGGGGAATAAACCATGCAGAGCACTGATAACGTCATTCTTGAACTCACCGTGCGTAACCACCCGGGCGTAATGACCCACGTCTGCGGGCTATTTGCCCGGCGGGCATTCAACGTGGAGGGCATTCTCTGTTTACCGCTCCAGAACGGCGAACAGAGCCGCATCTGGCTCCAGGTCGCCAACGATCAGCGTCTTGAGCAGATGATAAGCCAGATCGACAAGCTGGAAGATGTGGTGCAGATCATCCGTCACCAGAGCGATCCCGGCGTGTTCAATAAGCTGGGGCTCTTTTTTGAGTAAGCGCTAAAGCGGCACGCCGCCCGTTAAGGCGGCGCGCTACGCCCTATTTTTTGCGCGGCAGCGGAGTGCTGAGGTAGTAGCGCGACTTCTTATTGGTTCTCACGCCGACGACCACAAGTACAACGATGAACAAGATATAACCGATATAAGACATTACTCATCCTCCAGTACGCCAAGCTTGCCCAGTAAATCCACTTGCCACTCGGGTGCCCGCTTCTTATCCCGCTTCGCCAGGAAGCGAACCACTAAAAAGTTAACGTAGCGCGATTCGAAGAACTGCTGCATTTTTTGGTAGTGCTCGTCCGGCCAAAGCTCGATGGCGTAGTTAATCCAGCGGATAAACAGCCAGACATTTTTACGCATACCGCCGCGTTGATTGAGCACGCCAAACGCGTAGAGATAGGCGATATAGGCCAGCTTCTCCTCTTCAACGCGCGACTCAAGCAGCACCTCCGCACACACTTTTTCCACCGCCAGCCGCTGATGCTCCACATCGCGCGACCAGAAGAGCGCACAGGCATAATCATAATGCGCCAGCGCGTGTCCGCGGCGGGTTGCTTCTTCTAACAGCTTCAGGCGCTCGGGCTGGGCCTCTCTTCCGTGCTGCGCTTCCAGAATGCGGCTTTTGCGGAACAGTGCTTCCGGCGAGCGGTTCTGGCAGGCGCGATCAAGCGCTGCGGTTGCCGACTCTGCGGAGGGCGTAATCAGCAAATTGGTCGTCGCAACCGGTGCCAGGCCACTGTGAATATCGCTTAACAGCAGCAGGGCGGGGATCACGTCATGTTCGGCGAGCAGCGTTAAAAAGCCCTGCGCCTGCGCTTTCTGCTGGTAGAAGCAGAGACGGTTGAGCAGCACGTTCAGCTTGTCCGGCCCGATGCGATCGTCCGTCTGCTTCAGGCGCGCAAGCCACGGCTCAGCCGGGCCAGGAAGATGCACACCTTCCAGCGTCTGCAAACGCAGATAGGCGCTCAGCAGCAGTTCGGTGTCGTTTTCGCAGCGTGCGCCGGTCAGCGCGATATAGCGCGGGAAGAGCCCCTTCTCATCTTGCAGCGCGTACTCTTTATGGCACAGCACCGACAGCAGCCAGAAGAGCAATGCCCCTTCTTGGGCAAACAGCAGCCGGACTGAACCGTGGTTGAGCATAAACTCAATGCTCTCATAAATGCGCCGCGCGAAGAGCGGGCTATGGGCGTAGAAGGTGTAATCGTCGTCCAGCAGGAAATGGACGTAGGTATCCAGGCAGGTGAGGTGCAGCGCTGCCTTATCTTCCGGCTCCATCGGCAGGGCCAGCATCTGCTGGAACTCCTCATCGAACGCGCCGATCGCTTTACCGCTGTGCTTATCGGGCCAGTATTCGGGGTTGCCGAGCTTATCCAGCCACTTCACGCTGTAGAGCTTGTTGCGCTTAAGCTCCGGCAACGTGGTGCAGTAGTTGCTGGCTAAAAAGTTATCGATGGCGACATGCTCATCATCGCCGTACCAGCGCGGGTAGAGGTAATAGATAAACTGCTCGCGCACCGGCATGCTTTCCGGGTCGCACTCCAGCGCGCGGTTGAGCCAGTAAAGCGGCGCCATCTCCGCTTCCTGCTCGTCGGCCACGGGCAGACCGGTGTAAATCGGCTCACTGGAGAGCGGTAAACCGCCTTTTTCGCGGGCAAAGGCCAGCGCTGCGTCTGAATAAGCGCTCAGATCAAGCGCTATCGGCTGATGCGGCTCCTCGAACCACGCGGGTTGGTTAAAGTGCCCGCTCGCCGTCAGCAGTAGGTAATAGAGAAATGGCGTCTGGTTATTCAGGGAGATCGCCTTCGCCGCCCAGTAAAAGAGCAGATCGCTACTGATGCGGGCGCGGCTCCACTGGGTGGCGGTCACCCGGTCAGCGTAGTGGCCGCCGCGCGCGTCGCCGGCGATGTTAAGCCAGCGCTGAGCCAGCATCGCACAGGGGTAATGGGCCTGCGGCTGCTGCTGATGCCAGGCGGTCAGCAGTTCGACGATCTTCTCTTCGCTATACAACTGCGGGGTAAAGAGAAAGGTGTACTGGCTGATGATGGGAAAAAACGCATCATCGCGATCCTGCTGCCAGCGCGCCTCGGCGGCCGCGTAGTAGCGGGTAAGGGCTTCAAACTCCCCGGCGTGCATCAAATCGCGCAGCTGCTGGCGGACGGAAAAAATCTCATCCAGTGAAATCATGGTGCCTCATAAGGGAGATGTAAGAAAAATGGTGTCCATTGTCACGAAAAAAAGCGGCAGGTACAAACCCCTGATTTAGGTGTTTGAGCGCACTTAGCGCTGTTAGTCGACGCCGATTTGCCCGTATGATGAGCCTCTTTTCGCTGCGGGAGAACGTATGATCTGGTTGATGTTGGCCACGCTGGTGGTGGTCTTTGTGATTGGTTTTCGGGTGTTAACCTCCGATTCCCGCCGTGCGATCCGCCGTCTTACCGACCGGCTTAATATTCAACCCGTGCCGGTGGAGTCGATGATTGATCAGATGGGCAAAACCGCGGGCAATGAATTTCTGCGCTATTTAGCGCGTCCCGATGAAGCGCACCTGCAAAACGCGGCGCAGCTGCTGCTGATCTGGCAGGTGGCGATTGTCGATAGCGGTGAGCAAAATTTTCACTACTGGCACCGCCTGATGCAGAAAGCACGGCTTGCGGCACCGATTACCGATGCGCAATTACGCCTGGCGCTCGGCTTTCTGCGTGAAATCGATCCGGATAAAGCCGAACTGAGCAATTTCCAGATGCGCTACAACGCGCTCTTCGCGCCGGAAGAGGGCGTCTATTGGCTGCACTGATAGCGATGCTGAAGAGTTGCCGAATTGTTAATTGCGTCACACTTTATGAATGTTACACTGCGCGACTTTCACGTTTAACAATTAAGCAGGTAATCAATGAGTGAGCAAAGTATGGCGCAATCTTCAGCCGATCCGGTCACGCGGCCGAACTGGTCCGCCGTTTTCGCCGTGGCCTTCTGTGTAGCATGCTTGATCACCGTTGAGTTTCTGCCGGTCAGCCTGCTGACGCCGATGGCGCTGGATCTGGGCGTTTCCGAAGGGCTTGCCGGGCAAACCGTCACCGTGACCGCCTTTGTGGCGATGTTCGCCAGCCTGTTTATTACCAGCATTATTCGCACCACCGACCGCCGCTATGTGGTGTTCGCCTTTGCGCTGCTGCTGACTCTCTCCTGCCTGCTGGTCTCGTTTGCCACCAGTTTTACTCTGCTGTTAGTTGGGCGCGCCTGCCTCGGGCTGGCGCTTGGCGGCTTCTGGGCGATGTCGGCCTCGCTGACCATGCGTTTAGTGCCAATGCGCACGGTGCCGAAAGCGCTGTCGGTCATCTTTGGCGCGGTGTCGATTGCGCTGGTGATTGCCGCGCCGCTGGGCAGTTTTCTTGGTGGGATTATCGGCTGGCGTAACGTCTTTAACGGCGCGGCGCTGATGGGCGTGGCCTGCATTATCTGGGTGTGGATGGCGCTGCCGTCGCTGCCTGGGCAGACCGAGCAGCACCAGAATATGTTTGGCCTGCTGAAACGCCCCGGCGTTGCGGCGGGGATGCTGGCGATTTTCATGGTCTTCGCCGGTCAGTTCTCCTTCTTTACCTATATTCGCCCGGTCTATACGACCCTTGCCGGTTTCAGCGTCGATGGGCTGACGCTGGTGCTGCTCAGTTTTGGTATCGCCAGTTTCGTCGGCACCTCGTTCTCGTCGGTGGTGATGAAGCGCTCGGTGAAAATGACGCTGGCTCTTGCGCCGCTGACGCTGGCGATAAGCGCGCTGGTGCTGATTTTGTGGGGCAGCGATAAGGTGGTGGCGGCGGGGATCGCCATTGTCTGGGGGCTGGGCTTCGCCCTGATTCCGGTGGGCTGGTCAACGTGGATCACCCGTACCCTTGCCGATCAGGCAGAAAAAGCCGGTTCGATCCAGGTGGCGGTTATTCAATTGGCGAATACCTGCGGCGCGGCGATTGGCGGCTTCGCTCTCGATCATTACGGACTGCTATCGCCGTTGATGCTCTCCGGCGGCCTGATGCTGCTCACCGCACTGCTGGTGGCGGCAAAAGTGAAGGTCAAAGCCTGAATCTCAAAATGCCGGGTGGCGCTTCGCTTACCCGGCCTACAATTCGCGCACGCCCGATAAGGCGCAGCCGCCATCGGGCAATATGCCGGGTGGCGCTGCGCTTACCCGGCCTACAATTCGCGTAGGCCCGATAAGGCGTAGCCGCCATCGGGCAATGCACCAGCGTTCGTTATGCGGGGCGCACCTTGCGGCGTGAATCCAGCGCGATAAGCAACACCGATGAGACAATCAGCAGCGTGCCGAGCCAGTCCGGCAATGTGAAGACCACCCCGAGCAGCGCCACCGAAAGCAGGGCGCTGCTGAGCGGTTCGGCGCAGCTTAAGATGCTCGCTTTCGAGCCGCCAATCATCTGCGCGCCCTTCAAATAGAGGCTAAAGGTCACCGCCGTACCAATCACCACCAGGTAGAAAAAGGCCATCAACAGCGCGCCATCGATGACAAAATCACTCCCCTGCCCGGCATAGAACGGCGTCAGCATTAACCCCGCCAGCAACATACTCCAGCCGACAATCGGCAGCGTACCGTAGCGGGCAATCAGCGCCGAAGGGTACGTGGTGTAAAAGGCGGCGGAGAAGGCGGAGATAATCCCCCACACCAGCGCGCCGGAGGAGATGGAGAGCGAGGTGAGATTACCGTGCGTCACCAGCAGGAAGGTGCCGATTAACGAGGTCATGATCGCCGCTGAGACCAGCAGCGTCGGTCGCGCTTTGCGTACCAGCGCAAACCACGCGACGATAATCGTCGGCGAGAGGAATTGCAGCACCGTGGCGGTGGCGGCATTGGATTTCTCGATGGTCACCAGGAAGCTCAGTTGCACCACCATCGCGCCAAACAGCGAGAAGAAGAGCAGGCTCAAGGCGTCTTTACGGTTTTTCAGAATGGTAAAAATCTTGTCGCCGTGGACAAACGACAGCGTAAGCAGGATCACGCCGGTAAACAGCAGACGCGTCATGGTCAACCACTGCGCAGAGATGGCGCTCTTCTCCATAATAAACTGCGCACATACGCCGGAACTGCCCCACAGCACTGCCGCTGCGAGCACGCAGAGCATCCCTTTTTTCGTCGAACTCATCGCTAACCCGTTGATAACTTATTAACAGGTTAAGAAGCATAACACAGGCCCGGACAGGAACCGGAGGCGGCATGAGGGGAACCGCCTCCGGGCTGTTACCTTACCACCAGGCTTCCCACATCGCGCCGATGTTGAGCGAGTCGAGGGAGGTATCGTTGGTGCCGTTAACGCGCGCGGTGCGTTTGTTATCCACTTCGCCGCCGGTTACGTAGAAGCGCAGCATCGGGCGGAACTCCGGCCCCATCGCGATAGAGATGTTCTGCGACAGCGTGGCTTTCCAGCCGTGGTTGTCGCCGCCATCATCATAATCCACGCGCTGGTAGCCCAGCTCCAGCCAGGTCGAGTGCACATCGTTCCACCAGTGCATCGGGCGAACAATCGCGCCATAGTTGCGGCGGTTATCCGTTTTTATGCGGCTGTTGTCGTAATCATGGAAGGCGAGCAGGTAATCCACCTGGGTTTGCTGGGTGAATTTATAGGTCCCTTCAAAGCTGGTGTAGATGGCCTTCAGATCGTCGGTTTTGTTGAAGACGCTGTTGTCCGAGTTATCAGAGTAGCGGGCGATCAGCTTGTTGATGCCGCTATCGTAGGTATGGCTCAGCACCGCGCCGCCCTGCCAGGCGTGCAGGCGCTCGTCGCGATCCACCGCTTTCGAGTCAAAGCCGTAGTTGGCATAAATCTCCAGATCGAGCGGGCCAACTTTCATGCCGTGCACTTTCGAGGTGACCGCATAGTTGCCTTTATCGCCAACGTTAGAGCTGCCGGTACAGGTGATGCGCGACGGGTTGGATTCATCCTCCAGCACTTCCGGGCTACAGGATTCGATGGAGCCAACGGCCGCAACGTCAAACTGCACGCCGCCAATATCGAAGTTTTTCACCCCCGCGCCCTGGCCGTCGTGGTTCATCCAGAAGTAGTCGTTGATCCCCTGTTGTGGACGCTGGTGGAAATCACGCCCCGCCCAGAAGTAGGCGTTAGGGTTGGAGGCCAGCAGATTAGTCACGCCAGCGTAGGCTTTTTTCAGGTTAACTTCATCGCCCCAGTGATCGAACATCACGTTGATGTCCCAGATTGCGCCGTTATCGCCTTTGAACGCTTTCGAGAGCTGGAATTCGCCGCCGTTGCCTTCGTTGCCAAGACGACCAATTGCCGACGCACCGTTGTAGGAGCCATCAACGCCGACATATTTCTGATCGCCGGATTGGTAATGTGCGCCATAGCGGGCATAACCGGTAAATTTCACGCCGTAAGGGATCGCCAAATCGGGCGTTTGCGCCGCGCTTTGCGGCTCAACTACCACATCGGCTTTTTTATTAATCGCGGCGTCCATTTTCGCCTGGCGTTCCGCCAGCGCTTTATCCACCGCTTTTGCGACAATGGCGTCAATTTGCTCTTGCGTAAACTCCTGGGCGAGGGCGGAACCAGAGCAAAGTGTAGCCGCAACCGCCAGCGCCACTGGAAGTTTTTTATTTATCTTCATGGTTATCTCAATATAGTAAGTTGTTCTCAGACAATAACCTTCCGCTCCGTTACAGAGTGGAATATTGCCATCATCAAAACAGACTGCTTTATTTTATTAAGTTGGGTACAGACGTATTAAGATTTACCGTAATCAATTCTCCATTCAGTTACGCTGATAAAGCTGAACGATCTCCTCAGATAATTCACGAGCTAATAACGACGTCATTAAATGGTCCTGCGCATGCACCATAATTAAGGTCATCGGCTGGCGGCCTTCGCCGGCATCCTGTTCGATTAATTTGGTTTGCATCTGGTGTGCCTGGCGCGCATAGCCATCGGCCTCTTTCAACAGCAGTTTCGCTTCATCAATGTTGCCTTCGCGCGCGGAGCGCAGGGCTTCAAAGCAGAGGCTGCGCGACTGCCCGGCGTTGACGATAATCTCCATTACCGCCTCTTCAAGTGCGACCATAATTTTCAATCCTGAGTAGTGAAACCATTATTCTCAGCGGTGGTGGCAAACCACTCTCCGCTTTTTTTAACGGTGCGTTGTTGGGTGTCGAGATCTAATTGCACGAAACCGTAGCGGTTTTTATAGGCATTACACCACGACCAGTTATCAATAAAGGTCCACATATGGTAGCCAAGACAGTTGCTGCCTTCGCTAATCCCTTTATGCAGCCAGATAAGGTGATCGCGAACGAAATTAATTCGGTAGCTATCGTTTATTTGGCCATTTTCAATAGAGCGCTGTTCATTCTCGACGCCCATACCGTTTTCGGAAATAAAACAGCGTGGGTTAGCGTAATTAATGCGCAGGTTGGTGAGAATATCGTAAATACCCGGTTCATAAATTTCCCACCCGCGATAAGGGTTCATTTTACGGCCCGGCATATCGTAATAATCAAACAACCACTCCGGCATAAACGGTGAATCGGGATTGACCGCGCTCTCCCGGCACTTTACCCGCCGCGGCTGGTAATAGTTGATGCCGAGCAGATCGATCTTCCCTTCTGCAATCAGCGCAATATCCTCCGGCTGGCAGGCGGGCAGCTGATTGTGCTCTTTCAGCAGCGCCACCAGGTCAGCGGGATACTCGCCACGCAGTACCGGGTCGAGAAAACTGCGGTTAAACAGTAAGTCAGCGTAGTGCGCCGCCTTCACATCCGCCGGGTGCTGCGAACGCGGATAAGAGGGCGTCAGGTTGAGCACGATGCCAATCTCACCGGGATGATGCCCGGCACGAAAGGCGCGCACCGCGCTGGCGTGAGCCAGAACCGTGTTGTAAGCCACCGTGGCCGCACGTTTAAAATCGACCACGTTCGGGTAGTGGAAATCGTAAAGATAACCGCCTTCCACCGGCACAATCGGCTCGTTGAAGGTGAACCAGTGATGCACGCGATCGCCGAACAGCTCAAAGCAGATCTGCGCATAGCGGCTGAAGGCGTCGACCACTTCCCGACTCTCCCAGCCGCCCTTCTCCTGCATCACCATCGGCATATCGAAGTGGAACAGGGTAATAAACGGCGTAATGCCCTGCGCCAGCAGTTCGTCAATCACGCTGTTATAAAACGCTACCGCCTGCGGGTTCACCTCGCCGGTACCGTCCGGGATAAGACGCGCCCAGCTCAGTGAGGTGCGAAAGCTGTTGTGCTTAAGCTCTTTGAGCAGGGCGATATCCTGCTGCCAGTGGCGGTAAAAGGTTGACGTCTGCTGCGGCCCCACCTGCTGATGAAAACGCCATGGCTGACGGGCAAACCAGGCATCCCACGTGGTGGCGCTTTTACCGCCCTGTTCGCTTTCCCCTTCGGTTTGCAGCGCAGAGCAGGCGCTGCCCCACCAGAAGTTTGCGGGAAATTCATATTTCATTACCGGCTCCTTTTAATTACTGCTGACGGTTTCCGCCATCGGGGCGCTGCTCTGCGCGGCTTTTTCCTCTTCTGCTTTCATCAGCGAGTGCTCATAAGCGCGCAGGAAAGGCAGATACATCAGGGCGGACATCACCATACAGATCAAACACATTACCAGCGGGCTAAAGGCCCAGTTTGCCGCCCATGAAGCACCGATTGGCGCAGGCGTTGTCCACGGCGTCAGGGAAACGACCTGTGCCAGCAGCCCCATTTTGGTGGCGGTCCAGGCGAGCACGGCGTTAATCAGCGGCACGCAGACAAAAGGCACAAACAGCATCGGGTTCATGATGATCGGCGCACCGAAGAGAATCGGTTCGTTGATATTAAAGAAGCTTGGCACCACGCCCATTTTGCCGATGGTACGCAGATGGGCGACGCGGCTGCGCAGCAGCAGGAAGGCCAGCGGTAGCGTGGAACCGACGCCGCCAATCAGCAGATAGTGATCCCAGAAACCTTGCAGATAGACGTGCGGTAACGCCGCGCCCGCCGCCAGTGCGGCCTGGTTTGCGGAGAGGTTGGCCATCCAGAACGGGTTCATGATGCCGGTGACAATCAGCGATCCGTGGATACCGGCGAACCAGAAAATCTGGCACAGCAGCACAGAGAGCAGCACCGCGGGCAGCGAGTCGGAGGCGGAAACCAGCGGCTCAAGCAGGTGCATAATCGCCTGCGGCATAATCATGCCGGTTTGCGCTTCGATAAAGAGGTTGAGCGGGTGCAGCGTGCCAATAATCACCAGCACCGGAATGAGGATCTCAAACGAGCGGGCCACGCCGGTCGGCACCTCTTTTGGCAGACGAATAGTGATCTTGTGCTGCTTCAGCCAGGCATAAACCCGTGACGAGTAGATCGAAGTGATAAGCGCCGTAAAGATGCCCTGGCCCGAGAGATACTGCGTCGAGATGGTGCCATCTTTGTAAGGCGCGGCGACCAGCAGAAAGGCCATAAACGCCAGCAGGCCGGTCATCACCGGGTCGAGGTTAAACTGGCGACCAAGACTGGCGCCAATACCGACAGAGATGAAAAAGGTCATCACCCCCATGCTGAGGTTAAATGGCAACATCAGCTGTTCGCGGTATTCGGTTGAGAAATCAAGCCACGCGCGGGCGAAGCCGACGGTGGTATCCGCTGAAAAGGGCGGGAAGATAAACACCAGCATAAACGAGCCGATGATCATAAACGGCAGCGCGGCGGTAAAGCCGTCGCGGATGGCGATAACGTACTTTTGCTGACCAAGACGACCGGCCAGCGGCGTGATGCTTTGCTCAATCACCGTAATCATGGATTGGTAGAGGGAACTCATAAGAACACCTTTTAATGTGCCGCTTCAATCAGCGACAGAGCATAGTCCAGTACCTCGTCGCCACGTTGCATGCCGTAATCCATCGGGTTGATGGGTTGTACCGGAATGCCCTGGGCGGCGGCCTTTTCTGCCAGTGTTTTTAACATGTATTTAACTTGTGGACCGAGAAGCACGACCTGGTAGCGTGGAAACTGCAGATCAAACTCAGCTACGCCGTACGCGTCGATCTCAACCGGGATATCGCGGGCTTTCGCCGCCTCTTCCATTTTTCTGACCAGCAGACTGGTGGACATACCGGCTGAGCAACACAACATGATCCTGAACATCGTTAACCGTCCTCGAAGTGTAAAAAGTTATTGCGGAGACGATTGGATATCATATGGAAACCGGTTTCCATGGATTCGCCATAGAAGTGTGATAGCTGTCAATATCTGTAAATAATAAGGCTGAGTTATTGGATTTCCGTCACGAAATTGCGCCATTTAAACAGGCAAAACGGCACAAATGGAAAATCGGTTTCCATGAAAAAAAGAAACGGCTATACTCGCGGTGGTTATAGATTAGCCATTGCAGTGTCTGTTTTTTGCGGGCGCACCTTGCGCCTGCCAGGGGAGAAAGATGTCTACAATCAACGATGTATCACGTTTAGCTGGGGTGTCGAAAGCCACAGTCTCACGGGTGTTGAGCGGTTCGCGCGGCGTTAAGGAAGCCAGCCGTCTCGCGGTACTGAAAGCGGTCGACGAGCTGAACTATCGGCCTAATGTTATCGCCCAGTCGCTGCTCAGCCAGTCGACAGGCTGCATCGGCGTGATCTGCGCTCAGGAGAACGTTAACCAGACCACCGGTTACCTCTACGCGCTGGAGAAGCATCTCAGCCAGAGCCAGAAGCACCTGCTGCTGCGCTTTGCTAACACCAAAACGGAGGTGATGAGCGCGCTGGATGAGCTCACCTGCGGGCTGTGTGACGATGTGCTGATTATTGGTGCCCGTTTTCCGCTATCTATTGACGACGAAAATGTGATTCTCGTGGATTGCGTCGAGTCTGCTGATACCACCCTTAACAGCATTCAGTTCGATCGCGCCTTTGCCGCCGAAACCGCCTGCAACTACCTGACAAGCCAGGGCCGTCGTCAGATCGCGCTTATTCACCCGCATAATGCCGCCGCCGAACAGGTGCTGCACGGTTATAAACTGGCGCTGGAAAACAATTTCCTGCCCTTTAACCGCAACCTGGTGTTTATGGATGACACCTCATCATCCGTGGCGCTGCAGGTGCTGCTGAACAATGCCACCACGCTTAACTTCAATGCCTTACTGGTTGCCGATGAGCAGGAAGCACAGCGCGTGATCCCGCAGTTACAGGCGTTTAATAAGTCGGTGCCGGAAGATATTATGGTCTTCAGCCTCGCCGGCTCGCTGCATCTGCCGGGTATTCCGACGATTCCGGCGATTGAATATTCAATGGATGCAATGGCCGCGCGTATTGTGTCGTGGCTCAATGAAAAAACGCAGAGCGTATTAGGGACATATCGCGTTCGCGGAGATTTAATTATTCCGGATGTAAGAAAACGCTAAATAAATGGGCCTCCAGACGGAGGCTTTTTATTTTATAGCGGATAAGAATACTCTCTTCGGCGGTTAACCTTTCCCAAACTCATCCTTCGCTATTGAAATGTAATAGAAAATAAACAAACCTATCATACATCGATTTTAAGGGAGCTTAATCGGTATCGAGTCGTACCTGTAAAATCCATTCTTTTAATAAGGAAGGTAGCTATGCGGCACTCGAATATATGTGATTCAGGGATAAAAATCCTGTTCGCTTTTATTATTATGATGGTCGCCATGCCTGCGGATTCACATATTCAGAAGCCAATATCCGCTGCAATCGTACAGGTGTCGACGGATTCATTTACCCCCCTTCTTCCCGCTGGCCGCAATGCTGTGGCCAGACATTTCGTCCGCATCGCCGGCGAAAAGCAAAAAAGCATCGACCCTGATGGGCTGCGGCATCGGGACTATTTCCGCAATCTGTCAGAGTGCCCCCTCTCTTGCGATCTGTGTGCATCCTGCTGCACCTGTTTTATGGGGCTTAGCGATAACCGTTCACGGCTGACCAGCTACAGCATGCCGTTTAAGCCAGAAAGCCGACGTTATTCCGATGATATTGAATGGTTCTCACCCTGCTGCCACACCATGCAAATGGCAGCCTGCTACTGAATTGAGAGTGCGTTTTTTCATATACCCCTGCGTTGATGGTCTGACTTGTACGACTTGTTAGATTTGCCGGTCTGTGGACCGGCTTTTTTTTGGCAGGCCGCCGCAGAGCCAAGGAGAATAGCCGTGGAAAAGAGAGAGAGCCTCTGGAAAGTCGCTGGCATTACTAACCTCGCCAGCCGCCTCTATTGTCCGCTGGTCTCCCTGACGGATGGGCGTGTATTTCGCACAGTCCGACTGGAGCTTGATGGGGATCGGCTGAAATATATGACGCTGCGCGAGATAGAGGTGGTGGCGGTCAGCCTGATTAAAAATCATGCTGATGAGAAAACCTGAAACAGGCAGGCGTGCAGAAAGTAAAAAGCATTCGTCTGGGCACTACCTTCAATGCAAAAAAGAAGGCTGGAATAATCCCTAATGCCCAGGCGAATGCGTTCTGAAAGCGCAGAAATAATGAGTGGAATATAGCGAGATGGCCGTGAGTTATAAAGCCCCGGATTTCACTATCAGATTAAATAACGTGATCAGGGAGGGTTCTCATCTGTCCCTGTTTTACATCCTTCATGGCAGGGTAAATTACATTTGTCAGACTCTGAGTCATAGCAGAAATGGTAAAGCGGGCAGGTTTCGCAGAGCGCTCTCTCATTATTACAGCGGGTCTTATACAAATGGTTAAGGCACTCGTTATCCTGGTTTTTATCCTCAACGCTTAATACGCGAATCAACTCACGGGAAGACATGGTGTGCTCAATTTTTTGCGCGAGTTGTGATTTGTAGGCATATATGGTTTTAATCTGTAGGTTCTTTAATTCCGCTATTTTTTGTATGGAGAAACCAGCAATAAGCAGTCGCAGGGTGTTAATCTCATTGGGCGTTGCGCCCAGCAAATAAAGTCGGTGATAGATTTTGTCCTGAATCTCTTTATATAACGTTTGCCTGTCATAGAGCAGATTCATCATTCTTGGTCGCATAATACCCGGCGAGAGGCAGACCGGTGAGCGATCGACACGCATCGCTGTCTCTATCTCTGCACGCGTAAGGGTAATCAGTTTCGAATGCGTTATGCAGCGCTTCTCTTCAAAATAAAATTCAGCAACGACTTTGTCATTGAGATGGATTTTACGCGCGGTAAAGAAAACGGCGCGCAGGCGTGACGTTGAGGCGACCGCTGCAATAAGTAATACCTTACGGTGCGGTGACGCATCAATGATTAAGGGGAGTGAGGTGTTTTTATGCAGGGCCTCTAAAAGCTTTTGCTCATCCTGGTATATTTTTATAACGATAAAACTGTTTTTTTCAAAAAATGCGGTGATGGCCAGGAGCGCAGGCCAGGAATAGCTAAAGACGATGATCTCAGCAGACATACAAAAACTCCCTTTATTTATACCTGCAAGTATGAGAGGTATTTCCTTTTTAAAGCCCGGTGTAAATTTCCAGACCGAGCCAAATTAAGCTGACGACCAACATGATTAAATAGATGGTTATTGCTGCAATAGTTCCGTCTGCAACCCTTTTTTTCTTATTGCCTTCTTCGTCCTGCCAGTATTTCTCTTCAGTACAATTTTCTTTGAACCGATCCGGCTCATGGCTATTCCGTTCCATAACGTCCTCGTTTCTTTGATAGTAAAAGTCTCTGGCAAGTTGCCGCCATTTTTCCCTGAGCAGAACAAATAAACTGACGCCAATCACTCCCGTGGCAGTAGCAACAAACATCCTGATGCTGTAGCGCATTCGCACGGGATAGAGTTGATAAGACTCTTTATCTATACGGTAAAACGTGTGGTTAATATCTTCTAAATAACATTTACTGATTTCGTTAATCATGCTCTGCTGCTCATTGTTCGCTTGCTGCAGCACCAACTGAATTGACGTATTCTGCGCGCCGGCAAACCACGAGAGTAGGGATATTCTAATTTGATTAGGGTTGGAATCATCAAGATAGATATCCTGCCACTCACCGCGAGCGATAACTCTTTTTAAGTAAATAAGGTAGTCATTAAAAAAATCGTCAGCTTCAATTACCACTTCAGCACCATAAAAGTTTTGTATACAGGCCATCAGGGGATAAAGAGAAAATTTTTCTGCAGAGCTGATGGTGAGTGATGTTAGCCATTGTTGAGGGTAATAAAATGTACTCAGTATCGCCAACATAAAACCTACTATACCAAAGCAAATGATGTCGCGGCGGGCATGATAAAGAGTAATTAATATTCCTGAAGTGTGATTGCTTTTATTACTATTCCCCATGCGGCACTGTTGTGATGCCATTTATTTAACCCTCATCGTTAAATGGTTAAAGCAACCTCCTGGTCTATTAAGTAAGATATTTTTTGTTGCTGCTTTTTTCAAATCGGCAAAAAAAGGGTTAGCGGCAAACAGACAATTTTATGTGATCTGCGTCACATAAAATTGTGTATTCAGCCCCAGAATAGCGTGATTCAGGCAGTAATAAAGCGATAAGTAAAACCAGGAATTTATTATCTCATGGAAAAAAGCTTTTAGTGATAATAATCTCTCTGTAGATAATTAGCAGGAATTGCGCTTTCGTTAAGAATATTCTTCTGTTTTTTCTTTTTGTCTGCAAATAATAATGGCCTGTTCAATAAATAATCTCAAGCGGGTATTTTTATTACGCCTGGCTGACTAACCAGCTTGCTAAGCCATTGTCACACTCTCCCACCGGTCGGCCGGGCACCATCCGCGTGATTTAGTGCGTGGTCTTTATAGAGGATAGCCAGGTAAATCCTTAGCTAAAAAAGTCAGCTGGTTAGCCATAAGATTGCTAAGGTCAGTTTGCTATAAGCCATACGTTTTCGTTGTTAGACAGGTTGAAGTGCGACTCTTATCTTTCGTCATGATTTGTAAATTACATGCAATGACTTGATGAGGGAGCAATTTTGGCCAGGTTACTGAATCGCTTAACAACAAAGCCCACGCACTTCACCCTTGCGCTGAAAATTGCGTTGCTCAGCGGCATGGTGGCGTTTTCCACCGCCTCTTTCGCCGATGAACCCTTAAAGGAGGGCATCACACCCGCAACGGATGCCAGCCAGATCCCGACGGCGGCGAAATTACGTAAAGATACCGTTGTGGCCGGCATCTCTGAGCCGCAGGGCATTTTTAACCCCTACTTTTTCGTTAACGGTTGGGATGAGAACGTCACTAACGTCATCTTCTCGCGCCTGATCGACTGGGATAGCCACGGCAAGCTGGTGCCGGGTCTGGCTGAGAGCTGGACCATCAGCCCGGACAATAAGGTCTACACCATCAAGCTGCGCCCCAATTTGACCTTTAGCGACGGTTCACCGCTCACCGCAGAAGATGTGGCCTTCACCTTAACCGTGCTTTATGACCCGAAATATGACGGCGATACCGATATCACGCTGGCCAATATTGCGGGCGGCGCGGAGTATAAAGCGGGCAAAGCGGAGAGCGTCAGCGGCCTGAAAGTGATCGATGCCCACACGCTGCAAGTGACCACCACCCAGCCGGGCGCGACGACGCTGGCGAAAATCGGCGGGCCAGTGCTGTCGAAAGCCTATTACGGCAAAGGGTATCAGCGCGGCAATCTCGACTATTTACGCACGCTGCACGGCAAGCCGCTCGGTAACGGCCCTTATGTCTACGACAAATACATTCCAGGCCAGGAGATCCGCTTCCACGCCAATACCCATTTCTACCGTGGTACACCGCCGACGCCGCGCTTTATCTATCGCGTGACCAACCCGTCGACCAACTTCCAGCTTTTCCAGACCGGCGAGACCGATTACGACGCGTTTACCTCGCGCCCGGATGATATTGAGCAGCTCAAAATGCTGGGCTTCGCCAATATCAACCTCTACGGCTCCAGCGACTACAGCAAAGTGGAGTTCAACGTGCATCGCCCGGCATTGCAGGATGCGAAAGTGCGTCAGGCGCTGATTTATGGCCTCGATCGCCAGAAACTGATTGATGTGGTCTATCAGGGCTACGGCAAAGTGGCGATTGAGCCGATCGCGCCTATCTCCTGGGCCTATAACGCCGATGGCGTAAACCCCTACAAGTACGATCCGGCACAGGCGAAAAAGCTGCTTGATGAAGCAGGCTGGAAACCGGGCCCGGACGGCATCCGCGTAAAAGAGGGCAAACGCCTTGAACTGACGCTGCTGGTGAGTAAAAAAGTGCTCAACGATGCGCTGATCCCTATCGCCAAAGAGAACTGGCAGCAGATTGGCGTGTTGCTGAAACCGCAGGTGGTGGACTTCAACGCCCTGATGTCCCAGCGCAAAGCGGGCAACTATGATCTCGCCTCGTTTAGCACCAGCACGCTGAACGATCCCCATGATGGCGTCTGGGATTACTACAGCACGGAATCGAAAGAGTCGGGCTATAACAATCCGCAGGTCGATAAGCTGATTAACGAAGGCAACGCCGAGCTGGATGTTGAGAAACGCAAACCGATCTACCACCAGCTCTATAAAGTGCTGGCCGACGATCCGCCGGTGATTCTCCTCGGCTACCGCCAGATTTTGTCGGCGAGCAGCGCCCGCGTGACCGGCTTCAAACCGGACATCTATAACGGCCTGACCGGCAGCCTGCCGGATGTCAAAATCGTTAAGTAAGACCTTCACCGCCGCCGGGACTGCCCGGCGGCGGGCATGAGAGCGTTATGGGAAATTTTATCCTCAGGCGGCTGCTGCAAACCGTGCCAATGCTGCTGCTGGCTTCACTGATCATCTTTATGCTGTTCGCCAAAACACCGGGCGACTTTATCGACGGTAATATCACCCTGACCGCCGCCCGTGCCGCTGAACTGAAAGCGATTTATGGCCTCGATCAGCCTCTTTTTACCCGCTATCTGCACTGGCTCGGCCAGCTGCTGCGCGGCGATCTCGGCTTCTCGCTGCAATACCAGATCCCGGTCAGCCAACTGCTGAACCAGTACATCTGGAACTCCTTCCTGCTGGCAAGCGTCGCGCTGGTCTTCTACTGGGGGATTGGCCTCGCGGTCGGTATTGCTTCAGCGCTGAAGCCCAATTCGCTGTTTGACCACGTGGTGAGCGTGGTGGTCTTCGCCGCCATGTCCTTTCCGACCTTCTTCCTCTGCCTGCTGCTGATTAAGTGGTTCGCCGTCGATCTGCACTGGCTGCCGGTGGGCGGCATGACCAATACCGGCAGCGATGAAAGCGGCTGGGCGTGGGTGATGCAGGTTGCCGCGCATCTGGCGCTGCCGGTGCTGGCGCTGGTGATGTTGCAGGCGGGCAGCCTGACGCGCTACTTCCGCGCCAGCATGCTTGATGTGGTAAAGATGGACTTTATCCGTACCGCTCGTGCCAAAGGGCTGCGCGAGCGCACGGTGATCTTCAAACACGCGCTGCGCAATGCCCTGCTGCCGATTATTACCCTGCTCGGTTTTGAGCTGCCGGGACTCTTTTCCGGGGCGATCATCACCGAAAAGGTGTTTAACTGGCCGGGTGCTGGGCATATTCATATCGATTCGCTGGCCGCGCGGGATTACCCCGTGCTGATGGGTTTTACCCTCTTCCTGGCGGTATTAACCATTGTCGGCAACCTGATTGCCGATGTGCTTTACGCGTGGGCTGACCCGCGTATCCGGGTGAGGTGATGATGCTGGGTTCACTCTTCTCAACCAACCGCCGTCTGCGCAAAGCAGAGATCCCGGCGCTGGCCCAGGCGACGCCGTCACCGTGGCGACAGGCGTGGCGTGCGCTGCGTCACAACCGGCTGGCGATGCTCTGCCTGCTGGCGCTGATTGTGATGGCTGTCTGGTGCATTGTCGGGCCAATCTGGTCGCCGTGGAAAAACGACGCCACCGATGCGCTGATGATCAACAAACCCCCTGGTGCTGAGCACTGGCTGGGCACCGACTTCCTCGGGCGCGATGTTTATACCCGCCTGCTGCTGGCCGGACGTATCTCGCTGATTATTGGCCTGCTGACCATGCTGCTCTCCGTGGCGCTCGGCTACCTGCTTGGCGCGCTGTCGGGCTATGCAGGCGGCTGGACCGATAAAGTGATTATGCGGCTGGCGGATCTGGTGATGACCATCCCAAGCTTGCCGCTGCTGATTGTCGCCGGGGCGATGTTGTCGGAACTCGATTTCCCCGCCGAGTCGCGTATTTACATGGTGGTGGTGATGCTCAGCCTGCTGGAGTGGCCGAAGCTGGCACGGCTGGTACGCGGGCAGATCCTCTCTCTGCGCGAGCGCGATTTTATGCTGGCCACCCAGGTGCTGGGCCTCTCCTCGCGCCGCCGCCTGTTTGGTCACCTGTTGCCTAATACGGTGCCGATTCTGGTAGTGATGGCGACCATGGCGGTGGCGAACGCCATTCTGATGGAGTCGGCGCTCAGCTACCTTGGCATGGGCGTAGTACCGCCGACACCGTCATGGGGCAATATGATGGATGCCGCCAACAGCCTGATCGATTTTCAACGCCGTCCGTGGCTGTGGATGCCGCCAGGGATCGCCATTTTTATCACCGTGATTGCCATTAACGTGCTGGGCGATGGCCTGCGCGATGCGCTCGATCCGAAAATGAAACGGAGCCTGAAATGAGCGAACCGCTGGTCACGTTTAACCAACTTTCCGTCTCTTTCGCCGCAGAGCAGGGGCGCGTGCGCGCCGTGCAGGAGGTCTCCTTTGCCATTAAGGCCGGGCAGACTATCGGCGTGGTCGGTGAATCCGGCTGCGGAAAAAGCGTCACGGCGATGTCGCTGATGGGTTTGCTGCCACCGCAGGCGGCGCGCATCGATGGCGGGGAAATCCGCTTTCAGGGCGAGGATCTGCTGCGCCTGAAGCCGTCGAAAATGGCCGATCTGCGCGGCAATCAGCTGGCGATGATTTTCCAGGAGCCAATGACCGCCCTCAACCCGGTGCTGACCATCGGTGAGCAGCTGTGCGAACCGCTGATCCGCCATCGCGGACTGTCGCCGAAAGCGGCCTGGCAGCGCGCAACGCAATTAATTGCTGAAGTGGGGCTGGCGCGGGCAGAGAGCCTGATGAGCAGCTATCCGCATCAACTCTCCGGCGGCATGCTGCAACGCATCATGATAGCTATGGCACTGAGCTGCCAGCCGAAGCTGTTAATCGCCGATGAGCCAACTACCGCGCTGGATGTCACCGTGCAGGCGCAAATCCTGCGGCTGTTGCGCGACCAGGCGCAGGCGCACCATATGGCGCTGATGTTGATCACTCACGATCTGGGCGTGATCGCGCAGATGGCGGAGCATGTGGTGGTGATGTACGCCGGGCGGATTGTTGAGCAAGGGCCAACCGCCGACGTGTTACGTCACCCGCTGCATCCCTATACCAAAGGGCTGATCGCCTCGCGTCCGGTGCCGGGCGAGCGGCGGCGTCGGCTCTACTCGATCCCCGGCCAGGTGCCGGATCTGGCTGAACTGCCGCCGTGGTGCGCCTTTTACGATCGCTGCGAGCGCGCGACCGACGCCTGTCGGCGCGGCATTCCGCCGCTGGTGGGCGACGAGACCCGGCAGGCGGCCTGTATTCACAGTGCGTTAACGGAGCCGCAGGCATGAGCGCAGAGTATGTGATTGAAGTTAACGACCTGAAGAAGTACTTCCCGCTGCGCGACGGGCTGTTTGGTCAGCAGACCGGAGAGGTGCGCGCGGTTGATGGCGTCAGTTTTAACATTCGCCCTGGCACCATTTTTGGCCTGGTCGGCGAATCCGGCAGCGGCAAAACTACCGTCGGACGTACGCTATTGGGGCTGTACGACAAAACCGCGGGCAGCGTGAAATATCGCGGCCAGGAGCTGGGCGATCTGCCGGCGAAGGCGCTGCGCGCGTTGCGTCCGAAAATCCAGCTGGTGTTTCAGGATCCCTACAGCTCGCTTAATCCGCGCATTCGCATCGGCGATGCGATTGGTGAAGCGATGCTGGAGCATAAGCTCTGCACCCGCGCAGAGCTGTATGACAAGGTGATTGCGGTGATGAAGATTTGCGGGCTGGCGCCGCAGCACTACAACCGCTTTCCCCATGAGTTTTCCGGCGGTCAGCGCCAGCGAATTGGCATTGCCCGCGCGCTGATCCTTAACCCAGATTTTATTATTGCCGACGAGCCGATTTCGGCGCTGGATGTCTCTATTCAGGCGCAGATTATCAACCTGTTCGCCGATCTTCGCGACGACTTCGGCGTCACGTTTCTCTTTATCTCCCACGATCTCGGCGTGGTCGAACATCTGTGCGATGACGTGGCGGTGATGTATCTCGGGCAACTGGTGGAGACCGCCAGCCGCGACACGCTCTTCAACCAGCCGCTGCACCCCTATACCCGGGCGCTGCTGGCCGCTGTGCCGACTCTCGATCCGCTGCGTGAGCCGGTAGCGGCAGTGCAGGGCGAGATCCCTGACCCTTCGCGACCGCCGCCGGGCTGCCGCTTTTCGTCGCGCTGCCCGCACGCCACGGAGATCTGCCGTGAACAGGCACCAGCGCTGCGTGAAGTGGCTTCCGGGCATCATGTTGCCTGCCACTGGGTGGATAAGATGTAGTGCCGCTTCGCCGTGCTTCCCCAGGCTGTTCTATGCTTATCAGTCCTGTCTGAAATCATGGGGAACACGGTACATGAGAGCACTTACTTATCACGGTTCACATAAAGTCAGCGTCGATAACCACCCCGATCCGATTATCCAGGCGGCGGATGATATTATCCTCCGCGTGACCGCAACGGCAATTTGCGGCTCGGATCTGCACCTCTATCACGGCAAAATCCCCGGTACGCATCACGGTGACATCTTCGGTCATGAGTTTATGGGCGAAGTGGTCGAGACCGGGGCTGGCGTGCATGCGGTCAGCAAGGGCGACCGGGTGGTGATCCCGTTTGTTATCGCCTGCGGCGAATGTTTTTTCTGTAAGCTCCATCAATACTCCGCCTGTTCGGAAACGAACGAAGGCAAAGGTGCAGCGCTAAACCGAAAAGGCATTACTCCGCCGGCGGCGCTGTTTGGCTACAGCGATCTCTATGGCGGTATTCCCGGTGGCCAGGCGGAGTATGTCCGCGTGCCGAAGGCCAACACCGGGCCGTTTAAAGTGCCGGATACGCTCTCTGACGAGAAGGTGCTGTTCCTCTCCGATATCCTGCCCACGGCCTGGCAGGCGGTAAAAAACGCCGAAATTAAACAGGGTTCAAGCGTGGCGATTTACGGCGCGGGCCCCGTCGGGCTGCTGTCGGCGGCGTGCGCCCGTCTGGAAGGGGCTGAACAGATTTTCATGATCGATGACAGCGACTACCGGCTCGCCTTCGCCCGCGACCGCTACGGCGTTATTCCCATCAACTTTGATAAGAATGACGATCCGGCGGCGTGGATTATCGAAAACACCCCCGGACATCGCGGCGTTGATGCGGTGATTGATGCCGTGGGCTTTGAAGCCAAAGGCAGCACCACTGAAACGGTGCTCAGCACCCTGAAAATTGAGGGCAGCAGCGGCAAAGTGCTGCGCCAGGCGATTGCCGCCGTGCGGCGCGGTGGGATTGTCAGCGTGCCGGGCGTCTACGCCGGGTTTATTCACGCCTTTATGTTTGGCGACGCCTTCGATAAGGGGCTGACCTTCAAAATGGGGCAGACTCACGTCCACTCATTCCTGCCAGACCTGCTGCCGCTGATTGAGTCCGGCCATCTCAAACCGGAAGAGATTGTCACGCACCACATGCCGCTCGAAGAGGCCGCCCGCGGCTATGAGATCTTCGATAAGCATGCAGAAGATTGCCGCAAAGTGATCCTCGTTCCGGGGCTCAACGCCGCGAAAGCGACGATCTAACCCCGCCGATGCCCGGTTCGCCGGGCAGACAAGCAAAAAGCCCGGTGAACCGGGCTTTCAGGCATGTTTTAGTTCCTCGAAAAGCTCTGGATGCTTGTCCAGCGCCTTAAAGAGCAAAACTAAAGGTCTTGGCGGGGCAACACGCCCGGTTTCGTATCGGCTAAAGGCGTTTGCGCCGCCGCCAAACATCTCTGCCGCCTGGCGCTGATCGAGATTAAACCGCTTTCGGATGGTGGCAATAAACTGAGGATCAACTTCTTCGGCGTTAACTTTGCGGACAAAAGCTGCAACCTGTTTTGAGTAATGTTCACCGTTCAGACGGTCGAAAATGATCTCTCCACATGCGTCGCAGTACTCGCCTGCGATGGCAGTGAGCGTAGTCACTTTGCCTTTGTAACGGTATTCAATGTTGCGGGTGTCATGTTTGAGTCCCGCAGCGCCGCAAACAGGGCATTTCATTTATCTCTCCTTAAACGACACGATCAGTACATCGTCAGAGACGATTAACTTCAGATAGAGTTTCTGCCTCTTCCAGACTGGTCGGTAAACATCGTGCCACACCGTATGATCGGCATATGCCGTCATGCTTTTAAAAAAATCTTCTGAAGTGAGCGCCAGAATCACCGCGCACATCTCGTCAAATGGCGGTGGATTAAAGCCCAATTCAATCGCTCCCGCGACAGCGCTGGCTGTGGTTCTAACCTTTCCCTCGAGCACCATCCGCTTCACGATATGTAAGCGGACATGGGGAGTTCCTTTCTCCATATTTTTAACCTAAAAGCTAAATTATGCAAATAGGGTAAAAAGCTACCGCATGTAATGTCCTGGTCAAAGCGGGAAAGTAGGGAAATGCGGGTGATGGACTGGTTGGCCTGCAAGAGAATGCAACAAATAAGAAGCCCGGTGAACCGGGCTTCCATTTTTAGATAAAGGTGAAGATCTCGTCGCGCGGCAGGCGGGATTTAGGCAGCGCGGCGTTAAAATCCTGCTCGCTGCGCACGCCGAGCGATACCAGCACGACGCTGGTCAGCCCTTTCTCGCGCAGGCCCAGCGCCAGGTCGAGTTCACGCGCGTCAAATCCCTCCATCGGCGTGGCGTCGATGCCGAGCATCGCTGCGCTGAGCAGCAGGCCGCCGAGCGCCAGATAGACCTGTTTCTCCATCCACTGCGGCAGATCGCGCTGCTCATAGCGGTGCAGATCGACATAGGAGCGGCGGCCCTTATCCTGACCCGCTTTCGCGCCGTCAGCCACAAAGCGGCCATCCTTCTCCTCCTGTGCCAGCACCTTTTGCAGGTGGGCTTCATCGAGATCGCTGCGCATGCAGAGCGCAATCACGTGTGAGGCATCGGCAATTTTCGGTTTGTTATAGATGAAGTTGCTGGTGGCGGATTTCGCCATCGCCGCGCGTCCCTCCTCGCTTGAGGCGACAACAAAGTGCCACGGCTGCGAGTTAACGGAAGAGGGGCTGTTGTGCAGCACGTTAAGCAGGGTGTCGATCTTCTCCTGCGGCACGCGCTGTGCGGGGTCGAAGGCTTTGACGGTATGGCGGGAAATCACGGCTTCATCAAGGGTCATTTTTCTCTCCTGGCGAACATTCAAATAACGCGGGGCGCACCGTCCCGTAGAGTCGCCGAGGATAAACGCAACGCCAGCGAAGATAAATTAGTGAAAAACGGCAACACTTTCACACGCAAAGTGAAAATGCGGTTTGCCTGCGCCCGCTTTTCTGGCACAACAGAAGCGCTTGTTATTTGCCGTTCGGAGAGATGATGATTCGGCTGGAAGATGTCACGCTGTTTGTTCGCTCGGCGCTGCTGGGCAGTTTTTCTAACGCCGCGCGCGAAGCCGGGCTGCTTCCCGGCCAGGTCAGCGCAGCGGTGCACCGCCTGGAGCGCGATCTCGATAAGCGCCTGTTTGTGCGCTCGACCCGTAGCCTGCGCTTAACCGCTGAGGGCGAAAAGTACCTCCCCTTCGCCCAGGAGATGCTGGAGGTGGTGCGCGCCGGATCAGAGAGCCTGCACAGCGGCGATAACGAACCGCAAGGTGAGTTGCGCATGGCGGTGCCATCCGATCTTGGGCGTAACGTGCTGCTGCCGATCATCACCCGTTTTTGTGCTCAGTACCCGAAGGTCTCTCTGCGCCTCTCCCTTTCCGATCAGCTTAGCGATGTGTTTCGCGATCCGGTGGATGTCGCTATCCGCTACGGCGTGCTGGATAACAGCAGCTATGTAGCGCTGCCGATTGCCGAAGATAACCGCCGGGTGCTGGCCGCGTCGCCCGCTTATCTGGCGCAGCACGGCAGGCCGCAAACCCTTGATGAGGTGGTTAACCACCACTGTCTGCTCTTCACCATGAACAACCAGGTGTATGACAAATGGAGCTTTCCGGAAAATGGCCTGCGCCGACAGCTGATCGTCAAAAGCCGCATGTTGTGCGACGACGCGGATGTTGCCCGCCGCTGGGCGGTGGAAGGGATGGGTATTGTCTACAAGTCGTGGATCGACATCAGCGCCGATGTGCTGGCCGGGCGGCTGGAGGTGCTGCTGCCGCAGCATCCCGGCGAGGCCGCGCCGCTTAACCTTATCTGCCCGCACCGCAAACAGTTCTCCCCGGCAATTCGCCACCTGCACGCGGCTTTGCGGGAGGCGTTACGACCAATCACCGCACAGCTGCGCAGCCTGGCAGCGGAAAAACCGCACGGATAACCAAAAGCGATCGCCATTACGCGCCAGGCTTAAAGTTTGACCTTCACAGGAGGAAGTGGCGATGGCATTACGTTCATTAGGCACCACGGGGTTACAGATCCCGGCATTAGTTTTTGGCGGCAATGTGTTCGGCTGGACCGTCGATGAGCAGCAGAGCTTCAGTTTGCTGGATGCGTTACTGGAAAAGGGCTTTACGGCGATCGATACGGCAGACGTTTACTCTGCATGGGCACCGGGCAACAAGGGTGGCGAATCGGAAACCATTATTGGTAAGTGGCTGGCGGCGCACCCGGGTCATCGCGACAAGATCACCCTGTTTACTAAAGTGGGCGCCGATATGGGCGAACCCGGCAAAAAAGGGCTCTCGGCACGCTGGATTGAGCAGGCGGTTGATGACTCACTCCGTCGCCTGCAAACGGACTATATCGACCTCTACTTCTCCCACTGGCCGGATAGCGAAACGCCCTACGATGAAACGTTAGGCGCTTATGAAAAGCTGCTGAAAGCGGGGAAAATCCGCGCGATTGGCGCGTCCAACCTCGACGCCCAACAGCTGGCAGAATCGCTGAAAGTAGCGGACGAGAAAGGGCTGCCGCGCTACCAGGTGCTGCAACCGGAATATAACCTCTACGATCGCGAGAGCTTTGAAGGCGCGTTGCAGGATTTAACGGTGCGGGAAAATATTGGCGTGGTGACCTACTACAGCCTCGCTTCCGGCTTCCTGTCAGGAAAATATCGCAGCGAAAGCGATCTTAGCCAGAGCCAGCGTGGGCAGGGCATCGCCAAATACCTGAATCCGCGCGGCTTCGCCATTCTCGACGCACTCGATAAGGTGGCGGCGAATCATAATGTGAAACCCGCCGAAGTGGCGCTCGCCTGGCTTATTAACCAACCGGGCGTCACCGCGCCGATTGCCAGCGCGACCAAAACTGCGCACGTCGAGAGCTTCGCTACCGCCGTGGCGCTGAACCTCTCTACCGATGAGATCGCCGCACTGAATAAAGCCGGCGCGTAAACCGTCAAATGCCCGGTGGCGCGCTGCTTACCGGGCCTACGAACTTCTCCACTTCATAAAATAAGGCTTTATAATCGCGCCACCTTCACTGTCGGCTGTAATAAAGATTATGAAAGCTTACGCCCTGTTTTCCCTGCTCCTGCTGTTTAGCCATCATGCTTATTCCGCGCAAAAAAGCATTTCCCACTGCATCGAACAATATGGCGAAAACAATGATGAGTGCCTGGCGGATTTAAACGATACCTCTGAAGCAGCGCTGAATAAGGCTTATGAAGCGAAGCTGAAAGAGATCGCCTCTTTTGACTACATGCGCTGGTGGCTCGGCTCTCAGGAGCAGAAAGACCGCATGCTGGCAACCTATAAGCAGAATCAGAAAGAGTGGCTTCAGTACAGAAACAGCTACTGTGAACTGGTGGGCACACAAGCGATGGGCACCCATGTATTTGGTGAAGCTATGTTAGGTTGCATTCTTAATATGAATACGTTGCGTATTGATCAGATTAATAAAATCCGGCTTTAAACCCGCCATACCTCGATGCTTATCCGGCCTGCAAACCCCGTAGGCCGGATAAGGCGCAAGCCGCCATCCGGCATCGCCCTCTATTGCTGGGAGCCGACCCGCCAGGCCATCGCGGCGCTGGCGACGGCGAACAGCGCCATGATCCACGCCATTGTCCACGGCGTGCCGTCGCGAAACGTGGCCAGCAGCAGGGAAGAGATAATGCCGCTGCCATATTGCAGCGAGCCAATCAGCGCCGAGGCTGAGCCGGCAAAGGCCGGGACGGTATCCAGCGCGGCGGCGGTCGAGGCGGCGGCGATAATGCCGTTCATCGAAAAGAAGACAAACACCGTAATCAGCACTGCAACCAGACCACCGAATTGCAGCTTCACCAGCAGCGCCAGCACTATGCCCGCGAGCGCGGCCAGCGTGACGGCGATCTTCAGCAATTTATCGAGCGGATGGCGCTGCACCAGCCGTCGGTTAACGGCACTCATCCCCATCAGACCAACAATATTGAGCGCAAACAGCCAGCCAAAATGCTGCGGCGCGACGTCGTAATAGCCGATATAAACGAACGGCGAGCCGGTGACGAAGGCGTACGCGGAGACATAGAAAAAGGTGACGCACAGCGTGTAACGCATAAACGCGCGATTGCGCAGCAGCGTGAAGTAGTTACGAAATACGCCCGCCAGCGACGCATGAATGCGCTTCTCGGCGGGCAGGGTTTCCGGCAGCGCGAAGAGGGAGATAAACATCAGCCCGCCAATCACCACCAGGATCCAGAAAGCCGCATGCCAGGTGGTGAACTTAATAATCTGCCCGCCCGCCAGCGGCCCGATAATCGGGGCGATCGCCATAATAATGGTCAGGGTAGAGAGCATCTGCGCCGCACGGGTGCGCACAAAGAGGTCGCGGATCATCGCCCGCGCCAGCATCGGCCCGGTACAGGCACCGAATGCCTGAAACACGCGCCAGAACACCATCTGATGGATCTCCGTCGATAACGCACACCCCGCCGAACCGATGATAAACAGCACCATACCGATAAACAGCGGCTTGCGGCGACCGATGGCATCGCTCACCGGCCCCCACACCAGCTGCGCCAGCGCGAAGCCCATCAAAAAGCCAGTGATGGTCAGTTCGACATCGCCCTGCAGCTCGCGCGCCATCAGCGGCATCGCGGGCAGGTAAATATCCGTCGACAGGGAGGTGAAGGCCATCAGCGCGCTGAGGATCGCGAGAAACAGCGGCCCGTGTAGCTTGGTTTGCATAAGATCCTGATTAAGTCACGAAGAGGGTGCCGACAGCGCGGCGAGTTAACTTAAGCAGGGCGACACAAAGCATAACGCCATTAAGTCATCATGGCGTTAATGCGGGCTCAGGCGTGGCGTTCACTGACCGTCATGGTAAAGACCACGGGGAGGTCGCCATCGTTGGCGTAGTGGTGCGGCACATCGGTTTGCGCCACGGCAGAGCACCCTTCGGCAATAATCAGCGACGTTTGCGCGACCTCTAACGACAGCGTACCGCGCTCAACGTGCAGCAGCTCGACGGTGCCGACCGGATGGCCGGGTGAGGTAAAACGCTCACCGGAAAAGATCTCCCAGCGCCACAGCTCAAGCATATCCGGGCCGCTGGTGCCCGCCAGCAGGCGCGCGCTGCCGCCTTTCTCGCCGCGCCAGAGCAGCGGAATATCCTCTTTGGCAATCAGATGCGCCAGCGGTTTACTGGCGACATCAACAATGTCGGCCACCGAGACGCCCATCGCCGCTGCAATTTTACACAGCAGCGCGATGCTCGGGTTGGCGAGACATTTTTCAATCTCGACCAACATACCTTTGCTGACGCCCGCCCGGCGGGAGAGCTCATCCAGCGAGAGTTTTTGCTGCTTACGAAACGCTTTGATTCGCGCGGCAACCGCTTCACTGACGCGCTGGATATCCGCGCCGGAGTCGGTCGGTTTATTGACTTTTTTGGTCATCGGTCGATACTGTGCAATAAAATGGTCACTAAAAAGGATTATCCAATGCTTTCCGTTCAGCCGTCAATCGATGCGCGTCTTGCCGTGCTGGCGCCCGGCTTTCGCGCTATCAGCATCTCGCTGCAGGCCGCGCCGCTGATTCACCCGCAGGTGGGCGAAGAGGCGTTAAAGCATGCTTGTGCACTGGTCACGGCGGGCGAGCCTTCGTGGGCGGATGCGCACCTGGCGGCCTGGGATGAAGTGTTTAAACAGTTTGGCGCGAAACCCAAACGCACGCCCTGTTCTGCCCAGGCTTTGCGAAAACGCGTGTTGCGAGACGGCGTCCTGCCCGCCATTGACCCGGTAGTCGATCTCTATAACGCCATCAGTTTGCGCTACGCTGTGCCGGTAGGTGGCGAAAATATCGCCGCGTATGTCGGCGCGCCCTGCCTGACGCTGGCCGATGGCAGCGAGCCGTTCGATACCATGAAAGAGGGCGAACCGGCGCTGGAATCACCGGAGCCAGGAGAGGTTATCTGGCGCGATGAGCAGGGTGTAACCTGCCGACGCTGGAACTGGCGTCAGGGTGTGCGTACGCGTCTGAGCGCGGCAGACAGCCAGATGTGGTTTATCCTTGAGAGTCTGCCGGCGATGCCGCTCGATGCATTATGTGAGGCAGGCGACGAACTGATCGCCGGGTTAGGCCGTATGATGCCGGGTTGCCACACTGAAAAAAGCCTGATTGGGTTTGCGTAATGAGGGAACAAGAATGGACTTCACAGGATTAAGCGCTTTTGCGCTGACGCCACTTCTCGATGACCGCCTGGATGAGGCGGCCTATATCAGCATTATTGAAAAACTGCGCGCTGCTGGCGTCGACTCCATCGGCGCGCTCGGCTCTACGGGGTGCTACCCCTACTTTAGCCGCAGCGAGCGCGCGAGCGTCCTGCGTCTGGCAACGGAGTATTCCGGCGCGGTGCCGGTGATCGCCGGGATTGGCGCGCTGCGCACGCGCGATGTGCTTTGGCTGGCGGAGGATGCGCAGAAAGCGGGCGTCAGCGCCGTGCTGTTGGCCCCGGTCTCCTATCATCCGTTAACGGAAGATGAAGTCTTCGATCTGTTTGCCACCGTCACCCGCGAACTGTCGGTGCCGCTCTGTATCTATAACAACCCTAACGCCACACACTTTAACTTCAGCGACGAGCTGCTTGCCCGTATCGCCCAGTTGCCGAATATTGGCTCGATCAAAATCCCGCCTCTTGCCGCGGAGCTTGCCCCGGAGCGGGTGAGTGCGCTGCGCGCGCAAATCCCGGCGGAGATCCGCCTCGGCATCAGCGGCGATGGCACGGCGGTTGAAGCGCTGAATGCCGGGTGCAGCGTCTGGTATTCGGTGTTCGGCGGGCTTTTCCCGCAGGCGGCACTGGCTATTTCCCGCGCGGCGATGGCGGGCGATATCGCGCAGGCGCGCCAGCATACCGCCGCGCTCCAGCCACTGTGGGAACTGTTTAAACGCTATGGCGGCAGCCTGCGCGTTATTGCCACTGCCGCAGAGCTGCTTGGCGTGGTGAAAGCGCCGTGTTTACCCGCGCCTTTACAGACGCTGCAAGGCGACGCACGACGCGAGGTTGCCCAGGTTATTGAGCAACTGCGATTAACAGCGTGAGAGGATTGCCGGATGGCGGCTGCGCCTTATCCGGCCTACAAAAGCGGCGAAGCGCCTACGCTAACGATTTAGCCGCTTCGCCACAAACCTTGAGATCGCCGGGCCGGTAATCAGCACCACAATAAAGCGTCCGGTCTGCATCGCCATCACAAAGGCGATATCAACATGGCTTGATGAGGCGATAATTGCCACCGTATCGGCCCCGCCGGGGCTGGTGGCGAGGTAGGCGGTAAGCGGATCGATGCCGGCAAATTTCACCAGCAGGAAGGCGAAACCGCAGCAGATCGTCACCAGCGTTAATACCGACAGCAGCACGCGGGGCAGGGCGCGGGCGGCGTAGCGCACAATCTCGCGCGTAAAGCGCAGGCCAATACTCCAGCCGATAAGCGCGTAAGAGAGCGCCAGCAGCCACGGTGGCAGCTCAAGCGTCATAAGGCCGCTATCCTCAACGATAATCCCCAGCGCGAGCGTAATCAGTAACGGCCCGGAGGGCATCTTTACCCGTCGGGCAATCAGAAAACCAACGGCAATCAGCATTAACGTTGCGATAAATGGCCACGCGCGCAGCGGGGCGAACAGCGTAAAGGTTGCCACCGCATGCTCGGCGCTCTCTGCCCCCATGCCAAGGCGGGTGACCAGCACCGCGACCAGCGCCACCACCATCACCCGCAGATACTGCATAAACGCCACCAGCCGCACATCGGCGCCAAAACTCTCTGCCATTATTGTCATCGCCGCCGCGGCGCCGGGCGATGAACCCCAGATGGCGGTCGAGCCGGGAAAAACCTGCAGTTTCGCCATTATCCAGCCGAGAATGGCGCTGGCGAAAATTACGGAGAAAATACAGACCACAAACAGCGGCCAGTCGGCGGCGATACGACCAAACACCGACGGAGGAATGGCGTGCGCAATCATCGCGCCAACCACCGCTTGCGCGGCGCTAAACCCCTGTTTATTAATGGTGACCGGGCGGCCGTTGATGGCGAGAAAAATGCCCGCGAACATCGGGCCAAGCAGCAGGGCGGCGGGAAGATGGAGCCACTCCATTACCACCACCAACAATAATGAGAGCGTAATAAGCTGCAACCAGTTACGCCATATGGGCGTTAACGTGGTCATTAACGGCAATCCTTTTGTGTCGCCGTAATATGAATAAATAGGCTGGATGACATACGCTTCCCGCAATCAATAAATTGAAGAGCAAATCAGATTATTGGAATGTAAGCGCTCTCTCTGTGGACTGCAAACCTGAGACTCTTTTTAGATAAAAAGGGTGTAAATCAAACATTATTTACACCCTGCATTACTACTGGCGACAAAATAAAGAGATCTTTTATTACTGGAATTCCTGCCCAACGACCTCGTCCCGTGCCGCCATAATGCAATCCAGCACGTGCTTCATCAGCTCCGGCGTCAGGTGCATATTCATAATGTAGATTTTCAGGGCGAACACTTTGGCCTCCGAATCGGCCGCATCGCGGTTGTACTCGGTGACGCAGAAACCGGTGGTAAAGCTCATATAGGGCGTACACATCCCGTTGATCTGCTTGCCCTCGCGGAACCATTCATAGAGTTTATTGCCAATCGCCAGCGTTAACTGATTATGCGCCGACAGCTGCGGTTTATACGCAGGATCGGTCAGCTCACGTTGATACTGCTGCTGGGCATTCACTCCCTGCGGATAGATGCGCAGCAGGGTGACCATGCCATTATCCTGCGGATTGACGCACACCGTAGATGGCTCTGCTTGCAGCAGATTACGCATCACCAGATGATTTTCCAGGATCGAGCCCAGACATGCCTGGAAGCCCTCATAGCCAAAGTATTTCATCGTCGCCCAGCCCGCGACTGCGCCGGTTGCCGCGCGCGAGACTTCAAGCGTGTAGTGGTAAGGGTTGTAATCCGTGCGGGACTGCAAATAAGCCGAGCCAGGGCGCTGCAACAGCGCTTCAAACTCACCGGCATCGCGATAAGCAAAGAAGCTGCTGGTGTAGGGCGAAAAGCCCGCTTTATGGAAATCAATGCCAATGGCATCCGCGTATTTCATCTTCTCCAGTTCGCGGGCGTTGCTCTTCATCATCGGCAGTAGCGCTTCGGTGAACTGCAGCGGGTTAGCGGCAAAGTCATATTTCTGGAAGGCCAGCCATGACCAGCTGGTCACCGCATCGCAGTAGAGCAGCGCCTTGCCATATGGCGCGGCGTTGCGATAGCGATCCAGTAAGCGGCGCACGTCCGCCACCGGATCGAAGGCGTTAGCGTCGGTTGTCCCCATCGTACAGACCACTGACGCAACCGGGATATTTTGCATCCGCAGCGCAATCAACACCGCTTCCAGATCTTTTAGATCCATGGCGTTAGTCTTCGGATCGGTTTTGATGCAGATAATGTTATCCGTCCCGAGACCGGTCCAGTCGGTGCTGTTGAGCATGGTGAAGTGCGCCTGCTGGGAACAGAGGACTTTCGCATTAGTGCGAACGCCTTCGCGTCTGGAGCCAGGCAGCACGCGCGACAGGGCATATTTGAGATGATAGGTCCAGCAGCCGGAGCCGCCGTAGGTATAAAGACCGCCAGCCCGTTGTGCATCCCAGCCAATTAAGTTTGCTACCATCCCGGCGCTTTCCAGTTCCGCGCGTTGAACGTTCCAGGAGTACTCCCCCGACACAATATTAGGGGAGAAGACCTGCGCGATCATGCCTGCAATAACTGAGGCCGTATTTCCCTGCGGGATGGTATTGCACATCGCTAAGGGATGGCCCCAGTTCGGCATACCGTGAAAAAGTGCTGCCGTCTCGTTAATAACATCCTCGCACTGGCGTAAATTATCGGCCATTTCGGCAACCCTGACACTTTTATAATCAACGTCAAGCTTACCGCTATTACCTAACCACGCCGGGCCATTATTCTGCGGACGCAATCGGTTTATATGCTCTGAAATACGCGTCATGTTTTCAGTAAGAGCATCATGGTTATCAGAAAAGGCTGAAGGAAATAGTGAGCTGGCTACTTCCTGATATTTCTTTGTTCGTCTGTTTGGATCTTTATTAATAGTGTTCATCACAATCCTTTGCGCGTGGAGTGGTATTAAATGAGCGCTTTTTGCGGTTCTCTTAAAATAGGGTAGAGCTCAGGGAAACCGTCGACGCAGAGTTTGAAATCTGCGGGTTTGAAGCCAAGCCGCCCGGCAAGACGTTGCACTCGCGCAGCCGTACATTCGGCATAACAAGGAACGCCTGCTTGATCCTGTAAATGGATTAACCGGTACATCAACGCGTTAATAACGTCCATGCCGCGATCCTTGCCAGGAATAGCGAGCACGAAAATATAGAAGTGGGGAGTTGTTGGATGATAAGCGCTCAGCTTGTGCATTAAATAGGCCATGGTGGCGTAATCGGCACTATATTCATCTCGTAACTGCTTGAACAGGATCTCATCGGTAATATTTTCTGAGTCATAATGAAAATACATTAGCGCGCCGACATTATTTTCATCAATAATAACGCCGCCTTTGCGTAGCGCGACTTCGGCATAGATCCTGAAAAAGCTGCGCAATGCCTCTCGTCGTCTTTCCGGTGCCGGAAAGGCTGATTCAATAAGCACATCGTCATAAAATGCCTCGGCCAGCAGGTCGCATATCAGCTCGATATCAGAAAAGGTAGCATCCCTTACATTCATTATTTTCCCTCGGTTGGTTGGATTGATATAAATGCTTTATTAATGCGTCTTATTAATTTCAGGAGGTGGTATGGCGCAGAAAGATATCATGATTAATAAATGCGAGGGTGACGAAACATCCGAAAATAAATTACCGGCCGCATGTTGCTATTGGTAGAAATAATTATTGAGGAGTTGTTGTTTTATTTAGAGGGTAAAATTAAGTGGGGTTTAGTGATCCGGTTATTGATTTTTAGCTTCCTGCTTATTTTAAATGGTGCTGTCGCTCGGTGAAAAAAGAAATATTCAGCTAGAGTTTTTGAACCGCTTTTTTTACCTATCCTGCCTGCGTCGCGTAAATCCTCACGATGATTAAATTGCAGAAATTGATCCAGCTTCTTTTGCCAGTCCGGAGGAAAATCTGCTTACGACGGCGAGCCTGATCTTCAGCAAAATCCAGCCAGATATTAACTATCAGCTAAGCGTATGAACTGAGCGGCGGGTTCTTGAGCCTGATTTCATCCATTACAAAACCTTTGACCAGGTACTCTTGCAGGGTTTGCGTTGCCCACTGGCGGAATTGTGTGCCGCGGACAGAGCGGACGCGGTAGCCCACGGCAATAATGATAGGCAAGCTGTAGTGAAGCGTGTTACGACTTACTTGCCGTGTTCCTTCTTGTCGAACCTGTAAGTAAGACTTACAGGTTACATTTTGTTCAAGCTCGCTCTCTTCATAAATAGCTTTAATATGTTGAGTAATAGCTTGCGGCGTCACTTGATAAAGTGAGGCAATTGCAGCCTGCGGAAGCCACAGCGTATCGCTTTCAAAGCGGCATTCAATACGCACTTTCCCGTCTCCGCTGGCGAACATAATGAACTCGCCTGCGGGGGATGGGGGGAGGTGTTTATCAGTCATGTCGTCTCCGCGCTACGCATATGAAGTGAGAGTGGTTGATGCAGTATGCCAGAGAGGTACACTGCATTTCATTAGTGCAACCGCTACTTGTTAATACACCTGGAAGGGATATTAAACCGGTCAGGAGTCTTTGCAGGCCGTTTTTATCATGCTCTTAATTTCCTTCAGCTCACTGCTGCTCTTTTTCGCTTCGGCTAATAAAAACTCCTCTCTTTCACTGTATTTCACCAGCACGATACAACCATTCATTGCTTTAACAGTTAAATGCTGTCCTGTATCAAACCCGGCATCGCGAAGCCACGCGCCTGAAAGAGTAATGCTGGGGATGCTTTTATCGCCACCATTTGGGCGGTAACGCACAATTACGCTGCGCTCAGTTCCGGTAGTCGGGATCGCTGGGGTAGAATGCGAATCAGCCATTATCAACTCCTTGATAGTTGTGATGGTTAGCTCTTGTCAGGTATGGCATTACCTGATGAGAGCATTCAAGAATCAGGACGTCTTTCCTTGAAGGTACGTACCTGTTGGTTAAGGATTATGCTCCAGGTACGTACATGACTACAGCCAAACGTGATACCAATCAATCAAAATGCGGCAAAGCTCCCACCTTTCAAATGCGTATTACACCGGAACTAAAACAACAATTTGACGCAGCTGCAAAAAATGCGGGGATGAGTTTAGGTAATTGGCTTAAATCTTTAGGAAGAAAAGAACTGGAAAGATTAGCGAACGATGCCGAAGAGAAATAAAACAAGCGTGACGCTTAATTAATTTAATACGCGCTCAGGCTGCAAAAAGCATGGTGTAAATAAGAAGTGATATTTAGAGATGTGCCAACCAGAGGCTTAATTTTGGCGGAAGATCACAGGAGTCGAACCTGCCCGGGACCGCTGGCGGCCCCAACTGGATTTGAAGTCCAGCCACCTCACCGGAGATGACGATCTTCCGCGCCTGCATTGCTACATGGAGGCGGGGCGCATTATACCTACTTTCAGTGATTTACCACATCCCCCACCGTAATTTTTCACGTTCTGCTTTCCCTTTCTCTGACCGTTTAAGATAAATCTCTATCTTTTCCATTGGTTAGCTTTTTTCATACGTTAAGGAATCGCGATCACAGAAAAGAATAAACGTAATTTAATAACCAGAAATCGCAATTTCCGCCCGTAAAGCGATCGATTAAAACCCTTAACACCGCAATCGGCATGGTTTTGCTGCGTTAAGGAAACAAAAATGGACAGTCAGGCTATTTCTGTTAAAGAAAAGATTGGCTACGGGATGGGCGATGCCGCCAGCCACATCATCTTTGATAACGTCATGCTCTACATGATGTTCTTCTATACCGATATCTTCGGCATTCCCGCTGGGTTTGTCGGCACCATGTTCCTGCTGGCGCGTGCGCTAGATGCCGTTTCCGACCCCTGCATGGGGCTGCTCGCCGACCGTACGCGCAGCCGCTGGGGCAAATTCCGGCCATGGATCATCTTTGGCGCGCTCCCTTTCGGTATCGTCTGCGTGCTCGCTTACAGCACG
Organism: Kosakonia sp. S57; assembly: GCF_016516575.1. Classification (NCBI taxonomy): domain Bacteria; kingdom Pseudomonadati; phylum Pseudomonadota; class Gammaproteobacteria; order Enterobacterales; family Enterobacteriaceae; genus Kosakonia; species Kosakonia sp. S57. The sequence goes on from NZ_JACVUL010000018.1 coordinate 112,447, forward strand.
CCGGATCTCAGCCTTAACGGCAAGATGCTCTATGCCGCCGTCACCTATACGTTACTCACCCTGCTTTATACCGTCGTGAATATTCCTTACTGCGCGCTGGGCGGGGTCATCACCAACGATCCGCAACAGCGCATCTCTCTGCAATCCTGGCGCTTCGTGCTGGCTACCGCAGGCGGCATGCTCTCCACAGTACTGATGATGCCGCTGGTAAGGCTGATTGGCGCAGAGGATAAGGTCGTCGGTTTTCAGGGGGGGATCGCCGTGCTCTCGGTGATCGCATTTATGATGCTGGCATTCTGCTTTTTCACCACCAAAGAGCGCATCCAGGCACCACCAGCCACCACCTCCATGCGCGAAGATCTGCGCGATATCTGGCAAAACGATCAGTGGCGCATCGTAGGAATACTGACCATCCTGAACATTCTTGCGGTGTGCGTGCGCGGCGGCGCGATGATGTATTACGTCACGTGGATCATGGGCGATGCCGCCATCTTTACTGCTTTCCTCACAACCTACTGCGTCGGTAACCTGATTGGCAGCGCGCTGGCGAAACCGCTCACCGACTGGAAGTGCAAAGTCACCATCTTCTGGTGGACCAACGCCGCACTTACCCTGCTCAGCATTGCCATGTTCTTCATTCCTGTCCAGGCCAGCTTCACCATGTTCGCCTTTATCTTTGTTATCGGCGTGCTGCACCAGCTGGTCACCCCGATCCAGTGGGTGATGATGTCTGATACCGTCGATTACGGCGAATGGTGCAACGGCAAGCGTCTGACCGGCATCAGCTTTGCGGGCACGCTGTTTGTGCTGAAACTCGGCCTCGCCCTTGGCGGCGCACTGATTGGCTGGGCGCTGGCGGGCAGTGGCTATGAAGCCGCCGCGCCGCGGCAAAACAGTATGACGCTCACCATCATCATCGCGCTATTCACACTGGTGCCGGCTGCCTGCTATCTGCTCAGCGCCCTTATCGCCAGACGCTACTACACCCTGAAACCCCCCCTGCTGGAGTCGATTGTGGCGCAGCTGGCGCGCGGCGAACACCGTAGCCAGAAGCGGTTCGGCAATATCTCACCCCGGGAAGAGTTACTGTAAGGAGCAACGTATGAAGATCAGCGATGGCAACTGGCTTATCCAGCCGGGCCTGACATTAATCAATCCGATTCAGGTATTTGATGTTGACCAGCAGGGGAGTGAGATGGTGGTGTATGCCGCCCCGCGCGACGTGCGCGAGCGCACCTGGCAACTGGATACGCCGCTCTTTACGCTGCGCTTCTTCTCGCCGCAGGAGGGCATTATCGGTGTACGTATCGCGCACTTTGAGGGCGGCACAGAGAAAGGTCCGCATTTCCCGCTCAACATTGCGCAAGATGTGGCGGTCGCGATAGATAACACACAGACGTATGCCGAGCTACGCAGCGGCGCGCTGGCCGTTCGGGTGACGAAAGGCGAAGCGTGGGCCATTGATTTTCTGCGCAACGGCGAGCGTATCACCGGCAGCCAGCTTAAAAACAGCGGCTACGTGCAGGATGGGAACAGCGGGCGTAATTACGTTTTCGAACGGCTGGATCTGGGCGTCGGTGAAACGGTTTATGGCCTGGGCGAGCGCTTCACGGCGCTGGTGCGGAACGGGCAATCTGTGGAAACCTGGAACCGCGATGGCGGCACCAGCACCGAACAAGCCTATAAAAACATTCCCTTCTATCTCACCAACCGGGGCTACGGCGTGCTGGTCAATCATCCGCAGGCGGTGGAGTTTGAAATCGGTTCGGAGAAAGTCTCCAAAGTGCAGTTCAGCGTTGAGGGGGAGTTGCTTGAGTACTTCGTCATTGACGGCCCAACACCGCAAGCGGTGCTAAACCGCTATACCCGCTTTACCGGCCGCCCTTCGCTGCCACCGGCATGGTCGTTCGGCCTGTGGCTCACCACCTCTTTTACCACCAACTACGACGAAGCGACCGTAAACAGCTTTATCGACGGCATGGCTGAGCGCCAGCTACCGCTGCATGTTTTTCACTTCGACTGCTTCTGGATGAAAGCCTTCCAGTGGTGCGATTTTGAGTGGGACCCGGTGACCTTCCCGGATCCGGCAGGGATGATCAAACGCCTGAAGGAGCGTGGGCTAAAAATCTGCGTCTGGATAAATCCCTACATCGGACAAAAATCCCCGCTGTTCCGCGAACTGAAAGAGAAAGGCTATCTGCTGAAACGGGCGGACGGCTCGATATGGCAGTGGGATAAATGGCAGCCGGGGCTGGCGATTTATGACTTCACCAACCCGCAAGCCTGCCAGTGGTATGCCGATAAGCTTAACGCGCTGGTGGCAATGGGTGTCGACTGTTTTAAAACCGATTTCGGCGAGCGCATCCCAACGGATGTCGTGTGGCACAACGGCGCCTGCCCGCAAAAAATGCATAACCACTACGCCTATATTTACAACGAGCTGGTGTGGAACGTGCTGAAAGAGAGCGTGGGTGAGAAGGAAGCGGTGCTGTTTGCCCGCTCGGCCTCCGTCGGCGCGCAACAGTTTCCGGTGCACTGGGGCGGCGACTGCTATGCCACCTATGAATCAATGGCGGAAAGCCTGCGCGGCGGGTTATCCATTGGTCTTTCCGGCTTTGGTTTCTGGAGCCATGATATCGGTGGCTTCGAGAATACCGCGCCTGCGCATGTCTATAAGCGCTGGTGTGCGTTCGGCTTACTCTCCAGCCACAGCCGCCTGCATGGCAGCAAATCCTATCGGGTGCCGTGGGCTTACGATGACGAGTCCTGCGATGTGGTGCGCTTTTTCACGCAGATGAAATGTCGCCTGATGCCCTATCTCTACCGGCAGGCGGTAGCAGCAAACGAATCGGGTGTACCGATGATGCGCGCAATGATGCTGGCTTTTCCGGACGATCCGGCCTGCGACTACCTTGACCGCCAGTATATGCTCGGCGACGCCCTGCTGGTCGCGCCGGTGTTCAGCGAAGCGGGCGAGGTGCAGTTTTACCTGCCGGAAGGGCGCTGGACGCACCTGTGGCATAACGACCTCCTCGACGGTAGCCGTTGGCACAAACAGCAGCATGGCTTTATGAGCCTGCCGCTCTACGTTCGCGACAATACGCTACTGGCGCTGGGCGATAACGATCGGCGACCCGATTACACCTGGCACCAGGGCACGACGTTCCAGCTCTTCCAACTCGACGATGGGCGCGAAGCCGTGTGTGAGGTGCCGGATAGCAGCGGCGCGAGCGTTTTCCGTTTATCAGCAAAACGTGAAAGCGGCGTGATAACCGTGCGTGCTGATGGCGAAGGCAAAAACTGGACGCTGTGCCTGCGCAATATTATGCAGATAACCCATCTGCAGGGAGCGACGGCAAGCAAAAGTGAAACCGGTTTGGTCATTACCCCGCAGGGCACCGAAGTTTATATCAACCTCTAAACGCAGATTGCCCGGTGGCGCTAACGCTTACCGGGCCTACAAAGGGAAGGTCAAAAGTA
>NZ_JACVUL010000019.1:0-109635 GCF_016516575.1 Kosakonia sp. S57
GACAAGGGGAGCGCGGCCGCTTCCCTTGTCCCGTTCACCGCACATGAGATTAATGGAACTCCAGAACCCGTAGTGAACGGAATAATTCCACCAATCCAACATGCCATGCACATTGCCGGATGGCGCTGGCGCTTATCCGGCCTACGCCGTTCCAGCGGGCTTCGTTTTGGTAGGCCGGATAAGGCATCGCCGCCATCCGGCAATCGGTGATAATGCCGGATGACGCCTACCGCTTATCCGGACTGGGTGATTGGCGCGTTTTTGTAATTTACCGCGCGAAGGTCTCCACCTTCTCAAACGCCGCATAGAGTTTGTCGGCGGTGACTGCCACCGGCAGCGCATGGATCGACTCCACCGGGCGCAGGGTATGGGCGATCACCTTATCCAGCTCGGCGCGGTTATGAATATCCACCTCCAGCTCCGCAAGCGTAGTCGGCAGGTTGAAACGCTGATAGGCAGCCACAAGCTGCGCCAGCACGTCGTCCTGGCCGAGCAGGGCGCTCTGCACCAGAATGCCGTAGGCGACTTTCGTGCCGTGCAGGAACTTCTCCGTTTGCGGCAGCACCGTCAGCCCGTTATGCACCGCATGCGCTGCCGCCACGCGGGTATAGCGCTCGCCAAGCCCGCCGACCATGCCGCCACCGGCGATAATCGCATCCACCACATCGCGAAACGCCTGCGTTACTTCCCCGCGCTGTTGATCGGCCAGCGCCGCTTCACTGCTCTCCAGCAACACATCGCGGATCGCCAGTGCGTTGTTAATGCCAAGACGCACCGTCAGCGGTAAGTTTTCCGGCTGCGGTGCCAGCACGACCGCTTCATACCACTTCGCCAGCGTATCGCCGATGCCTGCCAGCAGGTATTCCACTGGGGCATTAAGGATGATCTGCGGCTCGACCAGCACCAGAAAATTAGCGTCATCGAAGATCTCAAAATGGAGCGCCTGACCGGCGTCGTTATACCAGACCGACAGCGGCGTCCACGCCGCGCAGGTAGCGGCAATGGTCGGGATCGCCACCACCGGCAAGCCGAGACGGCGCGCGACCGCTTTTGCCGTATCCAGCAGTGCGCCGCCGCCAACGCCGATTACCACGCTGCGATCCGTGCCCGCCTGCTGAACCAGCTCTGTCACATCATGCTCGCTACAGTGGCCTTTAAACAGCAGATGTGTGGCGCCAGGCGCGTTAACTGCTTGTGGCAGAAACGGTTTTGCGGCGGCAAAGGCGCGCTCACCATAGATCCACACCGCGCGGGAAAGCTGTTCGGCAGAGTAAAAATCCGCCAGCCGCGCAAGGCTGCCTGGGTGGGAGTAGTAGTTGGCGGGGCCGGGTACAACGCGGATATCGGTGCTGCTCATATGAGGTGTCCTTAAAGGTGATCGCTAACCCGATGTTATGTCTGGACATCCGGATGGCTAATATTATTTCGCTTTAACTTATGCCTTTTCTGTCGTTGCCAGTCAAGCGAGGCTGTGAAAAATTCGCTAAATCAATCTATTAATCGCAGGTATTCACGCGCTATGGGAAGCAACCTCCTCGAAATGCGTGGCATGCGCCTCGCCTTTGGCGGCTTCAACGCACTGTCGAATGTCGACTTCACCTTGCGGGGCGGTTCAGTACATGCTTTAACCGGCGCAAATGGCGCAGGCAAATCGACCCTGATGGCGGTGCTGTGCGGCACTTATGACCATTACGAAGGGGAGATCGCCATTAACCATCAGGTGGTGCCGATCCGCTCCCCGCGCGACGCGAAACAGCTCGGCATTCACCTGGTGCAGCAGGAGGTGGACGTTGCGCTGGTGCCAGGGCTGAGCATCGCTGAGAACATCATGCTGGATAAGCTGGCAGAGGGCGGGCACCGCTTTCGCTGGGGTGAGATCCGCCGCCAGGCACGCGACGCGCTGGCACAGCTCGATGTAGCGTTTGACGTCACCCGCGCCATCGACAGCTGCACGCTGGCGGAAAAACAGCACATCTTACTGGCACGGGCGCTCTCCCATCACTGCCGCTTTTTGATCCTCGACGAGCCAACCGCGCCGCTCGATCAGCATGAGAGCGAGCGCCTGTTTACGGTGGTCAGACGCCTGCAACAGCAGGGGATCGGCGTGGTGTTTATCTCCCATCGCATTCATGAGGTGAAGGCGATTTGCGACACCCTGACGGTGCTGCGCGACGGCAGGCTGGTGGAGTCCGGGCCGATGACGGCGCTCAGCGGCGACGAGATTGTTGAGAAGATGCTTGGTCATGAACTGAGCGATATCTACCCGCCCGCGCGCCCGCCGCACAGCGACGAACTGCTACTCAGCATTGATGGCCTGCACGACGAAGGGCTGCTGAAAGATATCTCGCTGCGGTTGCGTAAAGGCGAAATCCTTGGCATTGCCGGTCTGGCGGGCGCGGGCAAAACCGAGCTGTGTAAAGCCCTGTTTGGCGCGAGCAAAAGCCGTGTTACGCGCGGCGAGCTGAACCATCAGCCGTGGCGCCCGCGGGATCCGGCTGATTCGGTGACGCGCGGCATGGCGCTGGTACCGGAAGAGCGGCGCAAAGAGGGGATCTTTATCGATGAACCGATCAGCATGAACCTCGCCGTCAGCGCCGATCGCACCTTTTCGCGCTGGGGGATCTTTGCCCATCGCCAGGCGTGGCGCTGGGCGCAAGAGGTGATTGCCCGCGTCGGCGTGCGCGCCACTGGCCCAGGCCAGATGCTGCGCCGTCTCTCCGGCGGCAATCAGCAGAAGGTGGCGATTGGCAAGTGGCTGCGCGGCCAGGCGAACGTGGTGATTTTTGACGAGCCGACCAAAGGCGTCGATGTGAAGGCGAAAACCGACCTCTTCCAGCTGATCGACGGGCTGGCGCGCGAGGGCAAAGGCGTGATTTACGCGTCGGGTGAATTCGCCGAGCTGGTGGGTTTGTGCGACCGGATTTGTGTGCTGTGGGATGGGCGCATTGTGGCAGAAGTGCAGGGCGAGGATGCCCGCGAAGAGACACTCCTTTACTATTCCACCGGAGGAACGGCCCGTGAGTAAGGCCCTTTCAGTCAGTGCGGCGGCATCCCCGCGGCAGCAATTTTTCGATTTTCTTTATAAGTGGGGCATGTTGCTCACCGTGGTGGCGCTGGTAGCCATTTTTGGCATCGCCTCGGACAACTTCCTCGATCCCAATAACATCATCAATATCCTGCGCTCGATCGCCATCGTCACGGTGATTGCCGTTGGTGTGTCGATCTCGCTGACCATTGGCGGGTTTGATCTCTCCGTCGGTTCCACCGCATCGCTGGCGAATGCGCTGGTGATTTCACTCTTTGTCTGGCACGGCTTTGACACGACGGAGGCGATCCTTGTGACGCTGGCGCTCTGTACGCTGGTCGGCCTGTTTAACGCTTTTCTCATCGTCGTGCTGCGCATTCCCGACATGCTGGCGACGCTCGGCAGCCTGTTTGTTATTCAGGGTGTGGCGATGACCTACAGCTACGGCGGATCGATTACCGAAAACATGGTGCTGCCGAGCGGTGATATGGCGGAAGGGACCATTCCGGCAGCGTTTTCGCTGCTCGGTCAGGTGCCGACCATTGTCATCATTATGCTGGTGGTCACCGTGGTGGCGCAGCTTGGCCTCTCACTGACCACCCACGGCCGCCGGATGTACGCCATTGGCGGCAACCCGGAAGCGGCGCGCCTCTCGGGCATCCGCACCACGCGCTACAAAGTGGCAGCGTATGTGATTGCCTCGCTGCTGGCGGGGCTTGGCGGGATTTTGCTCGCCTCGCGCATCGGCTCCTCGCAGGTGAATGCGGGCGGCGGGTATTTGATGGATGCGGTCGCTGCGGCGTGGATTGGCTTCTCGCTGGCGGGCTCGGGGAAACCGAACGCGCTCGGCACGCTGGTCGGAGCGGTGATCCTCGGCGTGCTCTCTAACGGGCTGGTGATGCTGTCGGTGCCCTATTACGCGATGGACATTATTAAGGGGCTGGTGCTGGCCGGTGCTCTTGCGTTGACTTACTTCCAGCGTCGTTAACTTTCAGGGGAAACAGAGATGAAAAAAATTGCACTTTCACTGCTGGCGCTGGGATTACTGAATGCGCTGCCGGGCCACGCCGCCACGCCTGCGCCGGTTCCGGAGGCCATCGCCAACCATAACGGCCCGGTGCGCATTGCGCTGATCCGCAACCTCGGCTCTGATGACAACACCACCCAGTTTGTCGCCGGTGCGTTGCAGCAGGGTAAAAAACTTGGCTTTAAAATCAGCACCTTTTTAAGCAACGGCGATGACGCCAAATTCCAGGACTTCGTTAACCAGGCGATCAGCCAGAAGTATGACGGCATTATTCTCTCGCAGGGGCGCGATCCCTACTCGACGGATCTGATCAAAAAAGCGGTCGCTGCCGGGATCAAAGTGGCGGTGTTTGATACCGCCGTTAAGGGCGAAATTCCCGGCGTTACCGTGACGCAGCAGGATGACGCCTCGCTGACCAAACTCTCCTTCGGCGAGCTGGTGAAAGATTTCAACGGCAAAGCCAACATTATCAAACTGTGGGTCGCCGGTTTCCCGCCGATGGAGCGCCGCCAGGCGGCCTATGCCGAGCTGCTGAAAGCGAACCCGGGGATTAAAGAGCTGGAGTCGATTGGTGCCGTCTCTTCCGATGTGCAGGGCGACACGGCTAATAAAGTGGGCGCGGTGTTGGCGAAATACCCGAAAGGGCAGATTGATGCCATCTGGGGCACCTGGGATGCCTTTAGCCAGGGGGCCTATAAAGCGCTGAAAGAGAATGGCCGCACCGAGATCAAGCTCTACAGCATTGATGTCTCGAACCAGGATCTGCAACTGATGCGCGAAGCGGGCAGCCCGTGGAAGGTGAGCGTGGCGGTAGATCCGAAGCTGATTGGTGCCACCAACGTGCGCCTGATCGCTAATAAGATTGCCGGTGAACCGACGCCTGCGACCTACGATTATAAAGCCGCCGCCATTCCGCAGGCGCTGCTCGCCAGCCAGCCTGGCGCGGTGAATGTGGCGTCGCTCGGCAAAATCATTCCGGGCTGGGGCCAGACGCAGGACTTTATTGCGCCATGGTTTGCGACGCTGGAAGCGAAGAATAAATAGTTTGCACCACGAGCCGGTTTTGTAGGCCGGTGCGGCATTGATTGCCGGATGGCGCTGACGCTTATCCGGCCTGGAACGGCGTATCGCAACAAGCAATTGCGGTGAATCCGTTTGCCGGATGGCGCTTCGCTTATCCGGCCTGGAACGGCATATCACGTCGAAGGATAAATCATGGCAACTGATCTTCCACGCCCGGACTACAGCCGCAATATGCGGTTGATTGCCCACAGCGACCAGGGCGGTCGCCCGGACGGTGTCCAACTGATGGTGCACCGCGGCTTTGCCTATATCGGCCATATGGTGTCGCAGGGCTTCTCAATCGTGGATGTCCGCGACCCAAAGAACCCGAAACCCGCAGGCTATATCGCCGCGCCGCCCGGCACCTGGAATGTGCATCTGCAAGCCCACGACGACCTGCTGCTGGTGATCAACGCCCGCGATCTCTTTGCCGACGCCCGCTTTGCCGATGAAAAGGTTTACTACACCCGCTCGGTCGGCGAGACCGTAAGCGATGTGCAGGATAAAGGCTGGAGCGCCGGGCTGCGCATTTTCGATATCTCCACGCCGGACAAGCCGCGCGAAATCAGCTTTCTCTCGCTTGAGGGTATCGGCATTCACCGCATCTGGTACGTCGGCGGGCGCTGGGCTTATGTCTCGGCGCTGATCGACGGCTTTACCGACTACATCTTCCTGACCATCGATCTCAAAGACCCGCGCAAACCGGAGGTGGCCGGGCGCTGGTGGCTGCCGGGCATGAACCAGGCAGCAGGTGAAACGCCGGGCTGGGAAGAGGGCAAACGCTACGCGCTGCACCACGCGATTATTGCCGGTGATACCGCCTATGGCAGCTGGCGCGACGGCGGCCTGACGCTGCTGGATGTGAAAGATCGCACCCAACCGACGCTTATCAGCCACCGCAACTGGAGCCCGCCGTTTGGCGGCGGCACCCATACCGCGCTGCCGTTGCCGGATCGCGATCTGCTGGTGGTGCTGGATGAAGCGGTGCTCGACAATCAGGAGGATGGCGAGAAGCTGATCTGGCTGTTCGATATTCGCGAGCCCGCTAACCCGGTCAGCATCTCGACCTTCCCGCAGCCGGATGAGATCGATTATGTGGCGAAAGGGGCGCACTTCGGCCCGCACAACCTGCATGAGAATCGCCCCGGCAGCTTTATCAGCTCAACGCTGATTTTCGCCACCTACCAGAATGCCGGCGTGCGCGCCTACGATATCTCCAACCCCTATCGCCCGGTGGAGACCGGCGCGCTGGTACCAGCGGCACCGGAAAAAATGATGGATACCCGCCCCGGTCGCCCGCGCGTGATCCAGTCCTGCGATGTGTTTGTTGATGCGCAGGGGATCATCTACAGCACCGACTACAACGGCGGCTTGTCGATTATTGAGTATCTGGGGTGAGCGAAGCGCCGGAGGGGCGCTTCGTTATCGGGATTACGAATATTGCCGCACGCGGGCAATTAACTCATCGACGCTATCAATGCGATCGGCAATCACAATCAGCGCTTTGCCAAGGGAGAGGGCATGGCGCAGGCAGGCGTGGCGCATCTCCTCATCTTTGATGGTGTCGATATCCGCCACGTGCGACAGCCCAACGCTGCGGCGGATAAGCTCAGTGCCGCAAAAACCAATCGCATCGGTCCACACTTTTTTCAGAAATGCCGAGGCGTAGCCCGGCTGCGCCAGCGCCGCGTCCTGCGTTTTCTCGGTTGCTAACGCCTGGAAGCGCTCGGCAAAGGTTGCCCACAGGGTCTGAATATCGATCAGCCGCTGCTCGCGCGCCGCCGCCGCATCGCGAATACCGAGATGGCCCGGCAGACCACAGTAGTTGAGCAGCAGGTTGCCGATGGCGGTACCGATATCAAAGCCAACCGGGCCGAAATAGCCGAACTCGGCGTCAATCGCCTTCAGGCTACCGTCGGCAACAAAAATAGAGCCGCTGTGAATATCGCCGTGCAGCAAGGCTTCAGCGTGAGAGAAGAAGCGGTGCTTGAGCGAGGCGACGGCTAATTTTAGCTGCGCGTCATCGCGCAGGGCGGCGACGTCCGCTTCCAGCTCGGCCGGGTAGTTATTGCGCTCGTGGATCTGGTAGGGATCGTTGAAGAAGAGATCTTCGGTGATCTCGCACATCGCCGGGTTAATAAATTTCGCCACCTGCGCTTTTTTCACGTGCGGGTGGAGGTAAAAATCGCTGGTGTGAAACAGCGTCTGCGCCAGGTATTCACCTAACTGCGTCGCTGCCTGCGGATAATAGACATTACGAATCAGTTCGCCGCGCCAGATGTGGTGATCGGAGAGATCTTCCATCACCATCACCGCCAGCTCCGGGTCGAAATGAAGAATATTGACCGTGTGCTGCGGGCAGTGCTTGTAGTGTTCGACCAGCGTTTGCGCTTCGAGACGCGCGCGATCGAGCGTTAGCGGCCAGGATTCACCGACGCAGCGCACATAGGGCAGCGCCTGTTTGACGATGACACGGCTTGTGCCATTGCGGTCGAAAATTTTGAATACCAGATTGAGGTTACCGTCGCCCACTTCCTGCGCGTCAACCAGTTCGGAGGGATCGCGAAGGCCGCCAAATTGTTGTGCATATGCCACGGCATCACGGGCGGAAAAGGTATGGTATTGCGACATTGCCTCGATCCTCTTTTTGCGATTTAAGCCATTTAGACGTCTATACATCCGCTTTGCATCCTGACACAATACGCCACATTAACGCAACAGGGATTTAACGATATGCCGTCATTACAGACCACCAGCCTGCGCATCGCCGAAAATCGTTTATTTATTCTCGACCAACAGGCGTTACCGCAGGAGAAACGCTGGCTCGCCGCCGATTCGGTAGATGACCTTGTCGGCCATATTCACGCGCTGCGCGTGCGCGGTGCGCCGCTGATTGGCCTCTCTGCCAGCCTGCTGCTGGCGCTGCTGGCCGCGCGCGGTGAGAGCCGTGAACAGCTGGCGCAGGCGCTGGAAACCCTGCGCGCAGCGCGCCCGACGGCGGTGAATCTGATGAACAATCTCGACCGCGTGAAGCAGGCGCTGGCGCAGGAGAACTGTGCCGATGCGCTGATGACGGAAGCGCTGCGGCTGGTGGAAGAGGATAAACAGCTCTGCGACAACATCGCCCAGGCGGGTGCTGCGCTGATTACACCCGGCAGCCGCATTTTGACCCACTGCAACACCGGCGGGCTGGCGACGGCGGGCGTTGGCACGGCGCTCGGCGTGATTGCGCTGGCGCATCAGCAGGGCAATATCAGCAATGTGTGGGTGGACGAGACGCGCCCGCTGTTGCAGGGCGGGCGGCTTACCGCCTGGGAGCTGGGCGAGCTGGGCGTGCCGTATCAATTGATTACCGATTCGATGGCCGCCAGCCTGATGGCGAAAGGTGAGGTGGATGCGGTGTGGGTCGGCGCGGACAGGATTGCCGCCAATGGCGATGTGGCGAACAAGATTGGCACCTATTCGCTGGCGGTGCTGGCGACGTTCCACAACGTGCCGTTTTATGTCGCCGCGCCGCAAACCACTCTCGATCCCCATTGCCCGAACGGCGAGGCGATCCCGATTGAGCAGCGCGCCGCCACGGAAGTGACCGGTGTTGCGGGGAGTTTTGGCGCGGTGCAGTGGGCGCCGGAAGATGCGCAGGTGTACAACCCGGCGTTTGATGTCACCCCCGCCGCGCTTATCAGCGGTTGGGTGCTCGACAGCGGCGTGGTAACGAAGGCCACGGATCTTTTTGTGTAGTGCATAAAACGTTGCCGGATGGCGCGTAAACGCTTATCCGGCCTACGCCGTTTCAGTGCATCCTCACCCGTAGGCCGGATAAGGCGCAGCCGCCATCCGGCAATGGGGTTTCAGCGGCTCCGCACCCGTAGGCCGGATAAGCGCCAGCGCCATCCGGCAATATCAAACCGCTGCATCACGCAAACGGATGCTGCAAAACCACTTCACTCTCTCTTCTGTTGGCCTGCGCCTGCGTGGCGGTGTCATCCTGCCCTTTTTCATACCGCGGTGGGGTGATCGCCGGGTAAACAAAGCTGCCTACTTCGCTGCACTGCTCCGGATCTTCATCCCCCGCATAAAAGAGATAATACTGATTCGAATCCGGGAAGAAGGCCAGACTGTCGCCGTTGCGAAAGGTGGTGCTCCAGAAGGGCACGCCCGCTTTGGTATGCGCCCGCTCTTTGCCCGCCGCGATCTGAAAATGGTCGCCCCACTTCATGGTCGTCAGGCTGTAATCAAAAAAGGAGATGGTCAACGCGCCGCGCGTCGGGCAGTTCAGCCTTACCGCATCGTCGGCGCGGGCGGTGGCAATAAACATCAACAGCAGGAAGAGGGTGTATTTCATGGCAAGCGGGTCCGGCAAAAGCAAAGCATGAGGGTAAAGCATTGCCGCGTATAAACCCGTAAGAAAATATGTCAGAAAAAGAGAAAGGGAATCAGGATGTTAAGAAAGGGGTGTATTTGTTGAAACCGTATAGGTTTTGTTGAGCTAAATATGATAATAATTATCAAAACCATAATATTCTCATTACCATCAGGGCTCTCCTTTCTATGCATGGAAAAATCCGCACTACGCTGCTTCTCGGCGCGCTGCTCACGCTGCCCGTTCTCGCGCAGGCCACGCAATATCCCCTTACGGTGACCGATTTTAGTGGTCGCAAAGTGACGCTGGATCACGAGCCGCAGCGCGTGATTTTGCAGGATGGCCGCGACATCATGACCCTCGCGCTGCTCGATCGCGATAACCCGTTCAAACGCCTGGTAGCGTGGAACAACCTGGCGAAAAAGCAGGATGTAGAAAGCTGGAAGATGCTGAAAACCCGCTGGCCGGAATCTGCCAGCATCCTCGATATGGGCTTTAGCGACAAAGGCAATGTCGATCTCGAAAGCGTGCTGGCCAAGCAGCCGGACCTGATGATTGCCCAGCTGCGCGCGAAACCATCGCTGACGGACAGCGGCGTACTCGACAAGCTGACGGCGCTGAAGATCCCGGTGGTATTTGTCGATTATGAAGTGAACCCGGCGAAAGATACCGCGCCAAGCGTCGACCTGCTGGGCAAAGTCCTCAACCGTGAAAGCAACGCCGAAGCTTATACCACCTACTATCGCCAGCATCAGCAGGCGATCACGCAGAAAACTGCCGCCATTACGCCAAAACCGAAGGTGTTTGTCGAAGCGCTGGCGGGTAATGCCGAAAGCTGCTGCTTTACCCACGGCCACAGCGGCTGGGGCGGGCTGGTGGAAGCGGTGGGCGCAACCAACCTGGGTTCAGAACTGCTGCCGGGCGCTACCGGTTTTATCTCCCTTGAGAAGATCATCAGCGTCAGCCCGGATGTCTACATCATGACCGGCTCCAAACGCGGTAACAGCCAGGTGCTGCCGCTTGGCCTGAATGTTTCGCAGGACGAGGTGAACAAGCAGGCGCAGGTGCTGCTGAGCCGTACCGGCATCAGCCAGATCCCGGCGGTGGCGCAGAAGCACGTTTATGGTGTTTATCACCACTTCTACAACCACCCGTATAACATCGTGGGCATGGAGTATCTGGCGAAGGATATCTACCCGCAGGCGTTTGCCGATCTCGACCCGAATGCGACTTACCATCACATCATCAAAAACTTCACCAAACTGCCGGATGACGGCTTTGTTTACAGCTGGCAGCAGGGCAAATAACCACCATGAGCACCACTCTTGACGCGGGCGCGTTGATGGATAACTACCGCGCGATAATTCGTCGTCGCGTTGGTCTGCTGGCGCTGCTGGTGGGGTTGATTATCGCCTCGATGCTGCTCGACTTTACGCTCGGCCCCTCCGGCCTGTCGCTGGATGTGCTGGGGCAAACGCTGCTGCATCCGCAGAGCGTGGATGCCGGAACACGGGTGATTGTCTGGGATATCCGCATGCCCTATGCGCTGATGGCGATTGTCGTCGGCTTAACGCTGGGGCTGGCGGGGGCTGAGATGCAGACCATCCTCAATAACCCGCTCGCCAGCCCGTTTACCCTCGGCGTTTCGTCGGCGGCGGCCTTTGGCGCGGCGCTGGCGATCGTGCTTGGCATCGGCATTCCTGGCATCCCCGCCCAGTGGTTTATCTCGGCTAACGCTTTTATCTTCGCGCTGCTGGCGGCGCTGCTGCTCGATGGCATTACCCGCTGGACGCAGGTGGCGACCTCCGGCGTGGTGCTGTTTGGTATTGCGCTGGTCTTCACCTTCAACGCGCTGGTGTCGATGCTGCAATTTATCGCCAATGAGGACACCCTGCAGGGGCTGGTCTTCTGGACGATGGGCAGCATTGCCCGCGCCTCGTGGGAGAAGCTCGGCATTCTGCTGCTGGCGCTGGCGGTGATTATGCCGCTGTCGATGCTCAGCTCCTGGAAGCTCACCTCCCTGCGTTTAGGTGAAGATCGCGCCATCAGCTTTGGCATCAACGTGCGACGCCTGCGGCTGACAACGCTGCTGCGCATCAGTATTTTGTCGGCGCTGTCGGTGGCATTCGTCGGGCCGATTGGCTTTATCGGCCTCGTAGCCCCGCACATTGCCCGCATGCTGTTTGGCGAGGATCACCGCTTCTATCTTCCGGGCAGTGCGCTGATCGGCGCGCTGGTGCTGTCACTGGCGTCGATTGTCTCTAAAAACCTGATTGATGGCGTCATCATCCCGGTCGGCATCGTCACCTCGCTGGTCGGCGTGCCGTTCTTTATCACCATTATTGTGCGCCACCGGGGGAGTGTATGAGCCCGCAGTCCGGTTTATCCCTGCGCGGCTTCAGCGCGGGCTACCACAAACAGCCGATTATTCAGGATCTGGCGATTGACCATCTGCCGCGCGGCAAAGTGACGATCCTGCTCGGGCCGAACGGCAGCGGCAAATCGACGCTGCTGCGCGCCATGGCCGGGCTGAACAGAGCCCAGGGCGAACTGCTCCTTGATGGCGAGGATCTGCTGACGCAGCCCTTCGCCAGACGCGCCGAGCAGGTGGTTTACCTGCCGCAGTCGCTGCCGGCGGGCGTGCATCTGCATGTGCTGGAGTCGATTATCGTGGCGCAGCGCGCGTCCGGTGGCCTGCACAGCGCAGAGCAGCAGGCGCAGGTGATGACACTTTTGCGCCAGTTGGGCATCGAGCACCTGGCGCTGCACTATCTCGATCAGCTCTCCGGCGGGCAGAAACAGCTGGTCGGTCTGGCGCAGTCGCTGATCCGCCAGCCCACTTTGTTGCTGCTCGATGAGCCGCTCAGCGCGCTGGATCTTAATTATCAGTTCCACGTAATGGATCTGGTGAAGCGCGAAACCCAGCGCCGCAATATCGTTACCGTAGTGGTGGTTCACGATATCAATATCGCGCTGCGCCACGGCGACCATGTGCTGATCCTGAAAAAGGGCCAGTTGGTAGCCGACGGCGATCCGGGTGAGGTAATCACCCCAGACACGCTGGCGGAGGTGTACGGCGTGCGCGGGCGGGTCGAGCCCTGCTCGCAGGGGATGAAACAGGTGATTATCGACGGTTTAAGCTGAGCGTAAGCCGCCGCAGCGCGATCACCAGCGCTGATGCGGGTTCTGCGCATAGTTGCGCAGCACCTCAGCGTAGGGTGCCGTGCGGGCATCGGGGTTTTGCACAATAGACTCCAGCAGCACGGCAAGCGCGGCGTCGTGCTCGCCGAGATTATGCAGGCAGATCGCATAGAAGGGCGGCACTTCGCTTGCCTGCGGCCAGCGGTCGATAATCTCCGCAAACTGCGCTTTCGCCTGCGGGTATTTCCCCAGGCAGCGCCACGTCGAAGCAAGGCCAAAGCGCGCTTCAAACTCATCCTCATCGCTAAGGCCAGCCTCAATCGCCGCGAGGTAATACCCTTCGGCATCCCGCTCATGGCCCTGGTTATCAAACGACCAGGCGATATTGAGCAGCGCCTGCGCGCGCAGCGCCGGTTCATCGGCAAGTATCTTTAACGCTTCGCGGCTCTGCTCATGCTCGCCCGCTTTTCGCAGCGCAATCGCTGCCTGCAACCTGCTCTCCATTCGCCTCTCCTTAAAAATGTTGAGGCTATGTTATAAGCGAGGCGGCAGGCAGCCACAAGGTTAGCGCGCGCTGACCCGCCAGATGGTGTTGCCCGCATCGTCGGCAATCAGGACGCCGCCCTGCTTATCCATCGCCAGGCCAACGGGAAGGCCGCGTACCTGCTTCTCGTCATCGGTAAGAAAACCGCTCACCACCGGCTGCGGTTGCCCGACCGGTTTGCCGTTTTCAAACTTCACCCACACCACCTGATAGCCGTTAAGCGGCTTGCGGTTCCAGCTGCCGTGCTCGCTGACAAACGCGCCGCCGCGATATTGCGGCATATTCTCGCCGGTGTAGAAGAGCAGGCCGAGCGGGGCGACGTGAGAGCTGAGCGCGTAGTCAGGCTTAATCGCCTGCTTCACCAGATCCGGGCGCGGCGGCTGGACGCGCTCATCCAGATGCTGACCGAAATAGCTGTAAGGCCAGCCGTAGAAACCTTTATCCTGCACCGAAGTCATGTAATCCGGCACCAGATCGGAGCCAATCTCGTCACGTTCGTTGACGATCGCCCACAGCGCACCGCTTTCCGGTTCCCACTGCAACCCTGTCGGATTACGCAGGCCGCTGGCGAAAATGCGGCTCGCTCCTGTTGCGGCATCCACTTCCAGCACCGCCGCACGGCGATATTCCGCGCCGATCCCGTTCTCGGTGATGTTGCTGTTGGAGCCAACGCCGACATAGAGCTTGCTGCCATCGGGGCTGGCGAGCAGGGATTTGGTCCAGTGGTGGTTAATCGGCCCACCCGGCAGTTCCGTTACCACTTCGCCCGGCGCGGTGATGGTGGTTTGCCCCTCCTGATAGGGGAATTTTACCAGGCTGTCGGCATTCGCCACCCACAGGGTGTTGCCAATCAGCTGGATACCGAACGGCGAGTGCAGGTTTTCAATAAAGGTGTGCTTCTGCCATTTGCCGTCAACATTGCGCAGCAGGGTAATGCGATTGCCGCCGGGGCCGCCTTTGCCGGAGGCTTTCTGCACGATGCCCATAATCAGCTGTTTCGGGCGCGTGGTCGGCTTCGCCGGGCCGTTAGCTTCCGCCACCAGCACATCGTTATTTGGCAGCACATAGACCTGGCGCGGGTGTTGCAGGCCATCGGCAACTTTCTCAATCTTCAGCCCCTGCGCCACTTTTGGCATCTCTCCCTCTTTCCACGCCACCCCTTCCGGCACCTGCATCGGCGGCATCAGGAAGTTTTGCGCTTTCGGCAGTTCAGGGTTTGGCCCCACTTGTTTGGCAGGATCGAGGCTGGCGCCCTGATCGCAGCCGGCCAGCAGGGCGGTGAGCGTAAAGGCGAGGAGTGTTTTGCGGTGGATTCTCATGCGATCACTCCTTTGCGGGTACGAAGGGCAAGCTGAACGTTAGCAATCAGCAGCAGCGCCACCACGGCGGTGGAGAGGATCACCCCCAGCGGCACCACGGCGTAGGCGTCGCGGCTGTGGACAAAGGCGTTAAAAATCGCCAGCACAATGGCAAGCAGCCAGAGCCAGAAGTGGATTTTTACCGCCGCCGTCGCCAGCGGGCGTTGGGTGAACCACACCTGCACCAGGTTGATTAGCCGCGGCACAATCGCCAGCACCAGCCCGATGGCGATAAGCCAGCTTGCTGCGTCGGTCCACATAATTTGAGAAGATTTGAGGTAGAGAATATCGAAGATCCACGCGGCGGTGAAAAAGCCGAGCGGCAGGGGGTTTAACAGTTCATAGAGCGCAATGGCGACCCGCGATGGTCCGGAGGTAGTTTGCATTGGTCTTCCTTAGTGAACGGGGGATCGGGAAGTGACCACGACTCAAGCCACAGAACGTGCCTGATAAAGGGTAGACAAAATAATGTGAAAAGGCGGTTTGTTAGCAGCGTTGTGCGCCATAACGCATTCTGCATAGTTATAAGTTTCGAGACGGGAATATTCACTTTACATTGAGTTATTGATAATGATAATCGGTCTCAAATTGTTTCTTATTGTTCTTATTTGATGTTGTTACGGATGATCTTCGCCCGTGCGGCGAGATATTACATTGAGGGTTGTTTGCATGCGATTTTCCCCTTTATATGGCGCGCTTACTCTGATCATCGCGTCGCCGCTTTATGCGCAGGATGCGACAAGCAGTGAAGAAGACGTGGTTGTAACGGCTACGCGCACCGACGGCTCGCGCAATGACACCCCGCAGGTGATCAAAGTGATCACTGAAAAGGAGATTGCCCAACAGCGCCAGCTCACCTCCGATACCTCGCAGATCTTAAGTAATCTGCTACCGTCGTTTTCGCCGTCGCGGCAGAAGATGTCCGGCAGCGGTGAGACGCTGCGCGGGCGTACGCCGCTGGTGATGATTGACGGTATTCCGCAATCCAACCCGCTGCGCCCGACCGGGCGTGAAATGCACACCGTCGATGCCTCGATGATTGAGCGCATTGAGGTGATCAAAGGGGCCAACACCAGTAACGGCGTGGGCGCGACCGGCGGGGTGATTAACATCATCACCAAACGGGCGAAACCGGGCACCGCCAACCAGCACTTCAGCATCGAAACCACCACGCCGACCTCTGAACTTAATCACGATACGCTGGCCTACAAAACCAACTACAGCATCAATGGCAGCGAGGAGTATCTCGACTACCTCTTTGCCCTCAGCTATGAGGATCAGGGGTTGTTCAAAGATGCGAATAATCACGCCATTGGCGTCGATAACACCCAGGGTGATTTGATGGACTCCCGCGCGTGGGATCTGCTGGCGAAAGTGGGTTACTGGCTCGATAACGACCAGCGCGTGCAGTTGAGCCTTAACCGCTACCGGCTGAAAAATAAAGATAACTATGTCAGCGTTACCGGCGATCGCGACGCGGGCAGGTTGACCACCTCACGCAAAGGCACGCCGGAAGGCACCGCGCCGCATAACGATGTCTGGACCGTCGGCACCACCTACGACAACTACAATCTCGCCGGGATGAAGCTGACCGCGCTGGCCTACTATCAGCGCTACGAAGCGCTGTTCGGTGCCACCAACTCCTCCTCCTTCCAGGACCCGCTGATTGCGCCAATTGGCACGCTCTACGATCAGAGCCGCGCTTACACCGATAAGTACGGCAGCAAAATCGCCCTGACGAAAGATGATATCTGGGACGATCGCATTAAGGCGACGGTGGGCTTCGACACGCTGTTTGATAACTCGAAACAGGATCTGTGGAGCACCGGGCGCACCTATGTGCCGGAGATCAACTACACCGATCTCTCGCCTTTCCTGCAACTGGAGTACGCGCCGGTGGAGTCGGTCAAACTGAGCGGCGGCATCCGCTACGAATATGCACGCCTGAAGATAGACAGCTATCAGACGGTGTGGGCCAACGATCGCGTCACGGTCGAAGGGGGCACGCCATCGTTCGATGAAACCCTCTACAACGCCGGGGTTGTCTGGACACCGGTCACGCCGCTGAGCCTGTTTGCCAGCTACAGCGAAGGCTTTACCGTGCCGGATGTCGGCCGCGTACTGCGCGGCATCGACACGCCGGGGGTGAAGCTGAGTGATTACAACAGCCTGCAACCGATCATTACCAAAAACAGTGAAGTCGGCTTCCGCGTCCAGCAGGCGCCGTTCGATTTTGAGGCCAGCTACTACAAATCCACCTCTAAACTGGGCAGCCGCGTCGAGTTGCAAAACGACGCCTTTGTCGCGCGACGTGAGAAGACCGAGATCGATGGCGTTGAAGTAAGCGCGGGCTATGCGCCGAACGCTGACCACAAGCTGACGCTGGCGTGGTCGCATATGCGCGGCCGTTACGACAGCGATGATAACGGCAGCCTTGATGCCAAACTCGACGGGCTTAATATTGCTCCGGATCGCATCATCGCCAGCTGGTCGGCGAACTGGAACACCGAACTGAGCACCTTCTTGCAGGCTAACTGGGCGCTGAGTAAGAAGTTCGACGACGAGGAGAAGGACTTCTCCGGCTATGCGATTGTCGATGCGGCAGTGGGCTATAAGCTGCCTTACGGCCAGCTGAGCCTTGGCATCTCTAACCTGCTCAACAAGCAGTACGTCACCTACTACTCGCAAAGCGCCTCGGTCGATCCGGATCGCTACTTCGCCGGGCGAGGCCGCACGGCCACACTCGGTTACAGCCTCAACTTCTGATGGTCACCGCTCCCCTCGCGGGAGCGGCAACGTAACGGATGAATAGCCTGAATATCTCACTTTCCCGACGGCGCGGCCTGCAAGCGATGCTGCTTTATGGCATCGCCCCCGGCCTGTTTGCTGCGCCGCCCGCCTTGCCGCGCGCCATCTCACTCTTTCAGGGGGCGACGGACAGCCTGGCCGCGCTCGGCGTGACGCCCTGCGGCATGGTGGAGTCCTGGGCGGAAAAGCCGGTCTACCGCTACCTGCGCCCGCGCTTCTTAAACGTGCCGCAGCTCGGGCTGGAGACGCAGCCGCAACTGGAAAAGATGGTGCTGCTGAAGCCCGATATCATCTTCGCCTCGCGTTTTCGCCACCAGGATGTCGCGCCGCTGATGGCAAAAATCGCCCCGGTGGCGCTGCTCGATGATGTGTTTGAGTTTAAAAAAACGCTCAGCGTGGTTGGTAACAGGCTTGGCCTTGAACAGCGCGCCAGCGCGCTGCTGCACCAGTGGCGGCGCCGGGTGGCAACCCTGCGCGGGCGCATTGCGCAGCATTTTGCCGCACCGCCGACGGTGTCGGTTATCGAAGTGCGCCCCGATCATATTCGCAGCTATGTCGCCGCCAGTTTCCCCGGCTCGGTGATGAGCGAACTGGGTTTTGGCTGGAACAGCGCCGCGCAACAGGCGCGCAGCACCTCGCTGCGCTTCTCCGGCTTCGAGAATATCCCGCTGCTCGATGCCGATCTCTTCTTCATTTTGCTGCGCACAGAGAGCGCGGCGATTATGCGCCACTATCAGGCGCTGACCGCGCATCCGCTCTGGCAACAGCTGCGGGCGGTGAAGGCGCAGCGGTTGTGGACGGTAGACAGCGTGCCGTGGAGTTTGTCCGGCGGCATTCTTGGCGCCAATCACATGCTTGATGATGTCGACGCCGCGCTGCGAGGGGAGGGGGCATGAAGGGGCGCTTTCTGCTCTGCTTTCTGTTGCTGCTGGTGATGGCGGCACTCAGCGTAATGGTTGGTACGCAAATTTATACGCCGGGCGAGATTGCGCGCGCGCTGTGGCAGCCGGATGCCACCCTCGCGCGGGATGTGATTATTCACACCTCGCGTTTACCGCGCACGCTGCTGGCGGCGGGCGTCGGTGCCTTCCTCGCGGTGGCGGGGGCGTTAATGCAGGCACTAACACGTAATCCACTCGCCTCGCCGGGGCTGTTTGGCGTCAATGCGGGCGCGGCGCTGTTGATTGTGCTGGCGGGCGCGCTGTTCAGCATTGGCGAGGCGTGGATCACGCTGCTGCTCGCTTTTACAGGCGCGTGCCTCACCGGGTCGCTGGTGTGGTTTGCCAGCCAGAGAAGCAGCGGTCAGCTTAACCCGCTGCGGCTGGTGCTGGCGGGCGTGGCGATCACCGCCCTGTGCAACGCGTTTACCCAGGCGATTCTGGTGATGGATCAGGAGAGCCTCGACACCATGCTCTTCTGGCTGGCAGGGAGCCTTGCGGGCAACGATCTCGCGCATCTCTACCCGATGCTGCTGCCGGGTGGGCTGCTGCTGATTGTCGCTATGCTCTGCGGCGGGCAGATGGGGGTACTCAATGCGGGTGAAGAGATTGCCCGCGGGCTGGGGCAGAACATCGCCCGCGTGAGGTTGCTGGCGAGCGTGCTGGTGGTCGGGCTGGCGGGCTGCGCGGTGGCGCTGGCGGGCAATATCGGCTTTGTCGGGCTGATTGTGCCGCACATCGCCCGGCAACTTTTCGGCAGCGATGTGCGCACCCTGCTTCCCGCCTGTGCGCTGCTGGGGGCGTTACTGCTGCTGGCGGCGGATATCGCCGCGCGGGTGGTGATCCTGCCGCAGGAAGTGCCGGTCGGCGTGATGACCGCACTGCTCGGCGCACCCTTCTTTATTCTGCTGGCGCAGCGCCGGGGGCAGCATGCCGGATAGCCAACTCTTTCGCTGCGGCGCGTTTGCCCGGCTCTACTCGCGCCGCCAGTTGCTGATGCTTATGAGCTGCACGCTGATCGCCGCGCTGATTGTACTTATTGCACTGAGCGTCGGCGATGTGCCGATCCCGCTGCTGAATACCCTTCGCTTACTGGTGCTGACAGATAACAGCGCAGAGCATTTTATTCTGCATGAGTTGCGTCTGCCGCGTGTGGCGCTGGCGCTGCTGGCGGGCGGCGGGCTGGGGCTTGCCGGGTTGATTTTGCAAACCCTCGTGCGTAACCCACTCGCCTCGCCGGACACCCTTGGCGTCACCGCCGGTGCCAGTGCCGGTGCGCTGGTGTGGCTCACCTTTTTTAGCCTGCGCTACGGCAGTGCGGGAATGCCGTATGCGGCGATGGGCGGCGCGGCCTGCGCCGTCGGGCTGATCTTTCTGTTAAACGCGCGGCGCGGGTTAACGCCGCTGCGCATGATTTTGACCGGGGTTGGCGTCTCGGCGCTAGCGGGGGCGGTGGTGACGCTAATCCTCGTGTTCAGCCCGCTGACCACCACCTTTTCCGCGTGGGTGTGGCTAAGCGGCAGCGTCTATGCCGCCAGCTGGCCGAAGGTGCTGCACTTGCTTCTCTTCTACCTGTGGGCGATCCCGCTGTTAATCGTTCTGCTGCGCTATCTGAAGGCGCTACAACTTGAGGATACGCTGGCAACCGGGCTGGGCGTGCGGGTGAATGCCATTCGCCTCCTGCTGTTGCTGGCCTGCGTGATGCTCTCCGGCAGCGCGGTGGCGCAGGTCGGGGCGATGGCCTTTGTCGGGCTGGTGGCACCGCATCTTGCCCGCCTCGTGGTGGCGCAGGGGATCTTCAGCCAGGCGTATGTCGCGACGTGCAGCGGCGGCAGTATGGTGGTGGCCGCCGATCTGCTGGCGCGCACGCTGTTTCGCCCCGCCGATCTTCCCGCCGGGATCTTTGTCGCGCTGGCTGGTGCGCCGCTCTTTCTTTGGCTGCTGATAAGGCAGCGTTCGTAAGCAATGGGGAAATTGTGTCTCTGATAACGGAAAAACTGCGCGTCAGCTACGCGCAGCGGCAGGTGATCGACGGGCTCGATTTAACCCTGCCGACGGGCAAAGTGTCGGTGCTGATTGGCAGCAACGGCTGCGGGAAAAGCACGCTGTTAAAAGCGATGGCGCGCCTGCTCACGCCGCAATCCGGTGCGGTCACTCTCGACGGAATGGATATTCACGCCAGCGCCAGCGCAAAAGTGGCGCGCAAGCTGGCGATTTTGCCGCAAACGCCGGTGGCACCGGAAGGCATCACCGTGCGCCAGCTGGTGAGCCTTGGGCGCTTTCCCTATCAAAACTGGCTGCGGCAGTGGTCAACGGAGGACGATCGTCATGTCGATGAGGCGCTGCGCTTAACCGCGACCACGGCGTTGCAGCACCGCCCGGTTGAAGCCCTTTCCGGCGGCCAGCGCCAGCGGGTGTGGATTGCAATGACATTAGCGCAGGCTACCGACACGCTGCTGCTCGATGAGCCGACCACCTGGCTCGATCTGGCGCACCAGGTGGAGATCCTCGAACTGCTGCGCGATCTCAACCGGCGGCAGGGGAAAACCATCATTATGGTGCTGCACGATCTCAATCTCGCCTGCCGCTACGCCGATCACCTGGTCGCTATCCGCGAAGGGCAGGTTGTTGCCGAGGGGGCGCCGCAGCAGATCATGACTGAAGCCCTGGTGAGCCACGTCTTTAACCTGCGCTGTCGCATCATTGACGATCCCTTTTTCCATACGCCGATGTGCATTCCGTTTCCGGGGAATCACCATGCTGAACCCTGACGAGCTCGCCTACCTGCGTAAGGTGTTTCGCCTGCGCACGCTGGACGAGGCCGATACGCGCAGCGTGATAAGCGGCGAGATGCTTAACGCCGACATTTGTGCTGACGTGCTGGATACGATCATGCCGCTGATTGGCGCACCGGATCGCGCTATCGCCGCGTCGCTACTGACCAAGCGGCTCTCCTTTCTGCTAACCGGGAATGTGCTATATGGGATGAGCGTGTTTGATAAAGGGCTGCATCTCTCCCTTGACGCCAGCCGTCTGGAGTTTGCCCATGACAACGGTTTGTGGACCTCGTCACTCCCCGCAGCGCTTACCGTAACCGGCTATGCACCCGGCGCGCGGGACGCGTGGCGCGAAAAGGTGGTCGGCGGGCTGTTTCGCGATTTTATCGCTCCGCTCTGGCACGCGCTTTCAGCGGTGAGCGGCCTGCCTGCGCAAATCCTCTGGGAGAACTGCGCGGTGCGCGTCTACTCGCTCTATGAAGGGCGCATGGAGGGGCTGAACGAAGCGCAGGCCGCGCGTCAGCAGGCGGATTTCGCCTGGCTGATTGCTGAGGCCGACCCAGCGCTGTTTGGCCTGAACTGGAACCCGCTTAAGCGTTTTCGCCGCCCGGCGCAGCGCAATGGCGCAGGCGAGGTGGTGCGTTTTCGCCGCACCTGCTGTTTTTACTACAAAGCCTCAACGCCGGTGGAGTATTGCCTCAACTGCCCGCTCTGCCGGGTTAAGTAGGTGACAGCGTGGGCAGCGGTGATTATGGTAAAGCTTCCTGATCAATCGCCAACGGTCACGCCGTGAAACAGACATTTGCACTCGATTTCTCCCACCGCGCGTTGATTCCCTACGCCCATGACTACCGGCACGGGGAGCATGAGCCGTGGCATTCGCACCCCTGCGACCAGCTGATCCACACCCTGAGCGGTGTGATCCGCGTGGAGACGGAGCAGGGGATCTGGATCGTGCCGCCAGGGCGCGGGGTGTGGATCCCGGCGCAGGTGGTACACACGCTCTTTATTGAGGGCGATGTGCAGGCGCGCGGGGTGTTTGTCGAGCCGCTGGCGAGGGCCGATTTACCGGTGGTATGCCAGGTAGTGCGCGTCAACGATCTGCTGCGCGCCCTGATGGTCGAGGCCCTGCGGCTGGAGGAGCGTTACCAGCCCGGCAGCCGCGCCGAGCGCATCTATGAGCTGATTCTGGATGAGATCCGGCTGATGAATACGCTGCCGTTTTGCCTGCCGGAGCCGACGTCGGCGCGCTTAAAACCGCTGTGTGACGCGATACGGCAAACGCCGACGCAGGCGTGGACGCTTGAGCACGCCGCGCGGCAGGTGAATATGAGCGGGCGCACGCTCGCGCGCCACTTCTACCAGCAGACCGGGTTGCAGTTTAGCGAATGGGTGCGCCGCGCGCGGTTGCTGATCGCCCTGACGCGGCTGGCGAACGGCGAGCCGGTGACGCAGGTGGCGCTGGAGTGCGGCTATGCCACCCCCAGCGCCTTTAGCGCCATGTTTCGCCGGGTGATGGGCGTGCCGCCCGGCGACTACTTTACCCAGTGATAAAGGGCTGCGCGGCGTTAAGCACCGCCTGCAGTGAGGCGCGGGTGATATCGCTGTCGATACTGACGCCCCATGCGCGCTCGCCCCGTGCGTTGGCGCAGCAGACATAGGCCACCGAGCGGCTGTCGCTGTGCTTGCCGAGGGTGTGTTCGTGATAGCTCTCAATATTGATCTCAACGTGCAGGCTGCGGCAGAGCGCGGTTAATGCCGCCGAGAGAAAACCGTTGCCCGTTGCATCCAGCTTCAGCGTCTCGTTATGCCAGCGGATCTCCGCGTGCAGAGTGGTGCGCTGCCCCGGCTGGTTGGTGCAGACATACTCAATCAACGCCAGCGGCGGCTGATCCACCAGGCCGTAGGTCTGGCGAAACAGATTCCAGATCGCCATTTGCGACATCTCTTTGCCTGCGCTGTCCGCCGCCTGTTGCACATGCCCGCTGAACGCCTGCTGAAGCTTACGCGGCAGCGTCAGGCCGTGGTTCTGCTCCAGCAGCCAGGCCGCGCCGCTCTTGCCCGACTGGCTGTTGACGCGAATAACCGCTTCGTAGCTACAGCCGATATCCGCCGGGTCGAGCGGCAGATAGGGCACCTGCCAGACGTCCGCCGGGCTGTTTTGCCGCGCGGCAAATCCTTTCTTAATCGCGTCCTGATGCGAGCCGGAAAAGGCGGTAAAGACCAGCTCACCGGCGTACGGGTGGCGCGGCGCAACTGGCAACTGGTTACACTCCTCGACCACCTCCACCACCTTTTTCATCTGGCTAAACTCAAGGCCCGGCGCGATGCCCTGGGTGTAGAGATTGAGCGCCAGCGTCACCAGATCGGCATTGCCGGTGCGCTCGCCGTTGCCAAACAGGCAGCCTTCAACCCGCTCTGCGCCTGCCAGCAGCGCCAGCTCGGCGCTGGCAATGCCAGTACCGCGATCGTTATGGGTATGCACGCTGATGCACACCTGCTTGCGGCGCGAGAAGTGGCGACAGAAGTGCTCAATCTGGTCGGCATAGACATTGGGCATGCTCACTTCAACGGTGGCTGGCAGGTTGATGATCATTGGTCGGGTGGCGTCCGGTTGCCAGACATCGGCCACCGCTTCGCAAATCGCCAGCGCGAACTCCGCTTCGGTAAAGCAGAAGGTTTCGGGCGAATACTGGAACACCCACTGCGTTTCGGGTGTGGCTTCGCACTGCGCGCGGATTTGCCGCGCCGCGTTGACCGCCAGCGCGACAATCTCCTCTTTGCTCTGGCGGAAAACTTGCTCGCGGAACACCTGCGCGGTGGCGTTATAGAGGTGCACCGTCGCGCGGCGCGCGCCCTGCAAGGATTCAAAGGTGCGGCGGATCAGATCCTCACGCGCCTGGGTTAACACCTGAATGGTGACATCTTCAGGGATGCGCTGCTCTTCGATCAGCTGGCGCACAAAGTTAAAATCCGTTTGCGACGCGGAAGGGAAGGCTACCTCAATCTCCTTAAAGCCGCACTCCAGAAGTAACTCCCAGAATTTCAGTTTGCGTGCCGCGTCCATCGGCTCGGCGAGGGCCTGGTTGCCGTCGCGTAAATCCGTCGACAGCCAGCGTGGCGCGTGGGTCAGGACGTTATCCGGCCAGCGGCGATCGCTAAGCGGCAAAGGGGCATGGGGATGATATTTTTCAGCAGGTGTCGTTAACATTTTCGGCTCTCCACGGGGTGTGGTTTTAGTTTCCACACCGCAGCGGATGCGCGCGCCCGCGCAGCTGACAACCTGTTGCGTAAAAGTGACAACCCGCAGGAAACGCGGGCCCGGTGCATTGCCCGGTGGCGCTGCGCTTACCGGGCCTACGGGAGGTGTATTGTATGCCGGTTAAGAGCGTAGGCCGGATAAGGCGTTAGCCGCCATCCGGCAATCACGCGCACTTACGCCTGCACCCGGTCGCCCACTACCGGCGGCGTCTGCGGTGCATTGGCATTGCCGACGTGGCGATACTTATCCAGCAGATGAATTTGAATGCGG
Source organism: Kosakonia sp. S57 (assembly GCF_016516575.1). Taxonomy (NCBI): domain Bacteria; kingdom Pseudomonadati; phylum Pseudomonadota; class Gammaproteobacteria; order Enterobacterales; family Enterobacteriaceae; genus Kosakonia; species Kosakonia sp. S57. Next base: position 24,576 of record NZ_JACVUL010000019.1, read on the forward strand.
CGCAGCATATCGCCATTGAGTTTGTAAAAACGGAAGTAGACCAGCAGCGAGATGACAAAGAAGCAGGCGGGGAGCGCCAGCATAATCAGTTGCATGCCCATTAAGGTGCTGGCGGACTGCGCCACGTTCGGCACATACCCAATCACCCCGAGCACCACGGCGATAAAGTAAGCCGCAAAGGCCGCGCCCGCTTTCACCACCAGCGTCTGCACCGAGTAGGCGATGCTCTCGCAGCGCACATTGAGTTTGTATTCGCCGTAATCGACGGTGTCGGCAACCATAATCACCTGTAACACCCAGAAGAAGGCTTTGCCGATGCTGAACAGCACGCCCGCCAGCAAAATCACCCATGCGTGGGTCTGGCCGAGCAGCGCCATCCACAGCAGCACGCCGCCGCTGATAATCGGCAGCACCGACGCCCCCGCCCACAGCACGCGGCGTGAGAAGAGTTTTACCAGCTTCGGGAAGAGCATCAGGATCAGCAGGTTCGCGACTCCGGCATAAGACATGTAATAGGGGAAGAGGTCGACATCGCCAATCACATAGGTGAAGTAGTAGATCGCAAAGCCTTCGATGACGTTAGCGGCGGTATTATAGGCCAGCGCCATCACCAGCAGGCAGGCGAGCTGATCGTTCTTAATAATCAGTTGCAGCATCGCTTTCAGGTTCATCGGCGCGCTCTGTTCGCCGCCCTGTTTATCAGAGGAGTAGACCTCATGCACATTGCGCAGGGTGACGATGGTCGAGAGGATAAAAAAGGCGATCAGCACCAGCGTCAGCATCTGGAAGCCAAACCCGCGATCCGCTCCGCCGACGGCGTTCACAAACGGCAGCGCGATCCCCGCGGTAACAAACCCGGCGAGGCTGGCGAAAAAGCGCGGGTAGGGCACCAGCTGTTCGCGCTCGCGCTTGTCCAGGGTGATGGTCGGCACCAGCGACCAGAACGGCACATCCATAATGGTGTAGGTGAAACCCCACAGCAGATAGGTCGCCCACACCCACACCAGCTGGGTGGTGCCGGTAAAGTGGTGGGCGCTGAAGAGCATATAGAGCACCAGCGAGTTGGTCAGCGTGCCGACTAAAATCCACGGCTTGAACTTGCCCCAGCGCGTGCGGGTGCAGTCGACGATCCAGCCCATGATCGGGTCGGCCAGCGCGTCGAGAATGCGCGCCACCAGAAAGAGCGTGCCAACCATGCCGACCGACAGGCCGACAATATCGGTGTAGTAATACATCAAGTACATGTAGACGATGCCGATCGCAAAATCCTTACCAAATGCACCAAATCCGTAGCTGAGCTTTGTTGTGATTGAAATACTCATAGGGTACCGATTGCCTCTTTCAGTGTCGGAAGGGTTGCAAAACCGCCGGGCGCGCGGCCCGGCTAATGCGTTAGCGATGCAGCCACGCGGGCAGCCACTCGCCGTGGCTTGCGATCAGGTCATCCACCAGCGCATAGATTTCATCGATACCAAGCACCGCCGCGGTGTGCGGATCCATCAGCGCGGCGTAATAGACATAATCCCGGTTCTCGGTCAGCACCGCTTCGGTGAGCAGCGTCTGCACATTGATGTTGGTCTGCATCATCGCCGCAAGATGCGCGGGCAACTTGCCGGCTTTGGTCGGCTGAATGCCGTTGGCATCGACCAGGCACGGCACTTCGACGCAGCACCCTTCCGGCAGGTTGTCGATCAGGCCATCGTTGCGCACGTTGCCATAGATTACGCTCGGCTCGCCGGTCCAGATGGCGTTCATAATGGTGCTGGCATACTCCCGCGAGGCTTTCACCTCAATGCGATCGGCGGTTTTATACTCCGCCAGCTCCTTCTGCCAGGTTGCCAGTTGCTCCACGCAGCGTTTCGGGTACTCATCGAGCGGCACCTGGTAGCGTTCAAGTAAATCCTCGCGCCCCGGCTTGATAAACCACGGCGTATATTCAGCGAAGTGTTCTGAGGATTCGGTAACGAAGTAGCCGAGCTTTTTGAACATCTCATAACGCACAATGTTCTGGCAGCGCGGGTTGCCGTGCATGTTCGGCTTCGGCGCGCGTTTCTCGGCATAAGCCTGTAACAGTTCGGGATAGAGGCTGACATAGCTGCCATCCGGCTGCTTTTTCTCCAGCGACAGGTAAAAGGCCATATGGTTGATCCCGGCGCAGCGGTAGCGTAACAACGCCGGGTCGAGATCGAGATCGCGCGCCAGCTCCTCCGCGGTGCCCTGCACCGAGTGGCAGAGACCAACCTGCTTGATATGCGGGTAGCGGGCATAGATCGCCCAGGTGTTCATCGCCATCGGGTTGACGTAGTTCAACAGCGTGGCGTTCGGGCAGACGTCGGTCATATCCTCACAAATTTGCCACAGGTGAGGGATGGTGCGCAGGGCGCGCATGATGCCGCCGGGGCCGAGGGTGTCGGCGATGGTCTGCTCAAGACCGTGGCGTTTACACACCTCAAAATCGGTGACGGTGCAGGGTTCGTAGCCGCCAATCTGGAACGCGACGACCACAAAGTCGGCCCCTTTTAGCGCCGTTTTTTGATCCGTATGGCAAGTGATGTTCCCGTAAGCGCCGACCGAATCCATCAGTTTGCGCACCACGATGTGCGACTCCTCAAGGCGCGTGGCATCAATATCCATCAGCGCTACATGTGCGTTTTTCAGTGCCGGACGCTGGAACACGTCGCCGAGGATGTTTTTAACAAACACCGTAGAACCGGCGCCGATAAAGGTGATTTTTGGTGCAGACATGAACCTTTCTCCCTGATGTGATTGTACGTTCTGAGCGTGGCACGCCAGGCCTGCGCCATCTGCCTTCTTCCCGGCGGGAGATTCCCGAAAACTCAGATCGCGTAATGCGCCGCGCGCGATCTGAGTTTCCGGGAGAAAATGGGCGCTTAAGCAGAGTTAATGGCAACGGCTTTCACTAAACTAGAGCAGGTGAGGGCGCGGTGAAGCGCGAAAGTGATGATGCGGGAAGGATCGATGGCAAAAGAACTTATCAGAGCAGACATGTGCAGCGGGGATGAGAAAACCACGCGCGGCCCGCTGTCGCTCTACTCGGAATACCAGCGCATGGAGATTGAGCTGCGCGCGCCGCTGGCGATGCCCGCCAGCCACTGGCATGGCCAGGTGGAAGTGAATGTGCCGTTTGATGGCGACGTCGAGTACCTGATCAATAACGAAGTGGTGCGCATCAAACAGGGGTATATCACCCTGTTCTGGGCCTGTACCCCGCACCAGCTAACGCGCCCCGGCGACTGTACGCAGATGGCGATTTTTAACCTGCCGATGCACCTGTTTCTCTCCTGGCCGCTGGATCGTGAACTGATCAACCACGTCACCCACGGCATGGTGATCAAATCCCTCGCCGCCCAGCAGCTAAGCGCGTTTGAAGTGCAGCGCTGGCAGCATGAACTCAACAGCGACAACGAGCAGCTGCGCCAGCTGGCGATTGAGGAGATCGCCCTGATGCTCAAACGCTTTAGCCTCTCCGGCTGGCAGCCGATCCTCGTCAACAAAACCTCGCGCACCCATAAAAACAGCGTCTCGCGCCATGCGCAGTTTTACGTCAGCCAGATGCTGGAATTTATTGCGGTCAATTACGATCAGGTGCTGACGATTAACGCTATCGCCGAGCATGTGAAGCTCAATCCCAACTACGCGATGGGCATTTTTCAGCGCGTGATGCAGCTGACCATGAAGCAGTACATCACCGCCATGCGCATCAACCACGTTCGTGCGCTGCTGAGCGATACCGATAAAACGATCCTTGATATCGCGCTCACCGCCGGGTTCGGCTCCAGCAGCCGCTTTTACAGCACCTTTCAGAAGTATGTCGGCATGCCGCCGCAGAAATACCGCAAGCTCAGCCAGCTGCGACGCCAGCAGCATGCGGGTTGAAGTGGCAGGACTGCCAGATATGCGCATTGCCCGATGGCGCTGCGCTTATCGGGCCTACGGAATGCGCTGGCTATGTAGGCCGGGTAAGGCGTTAGCCGCCATCCGGCGCATTGCCCGATGAAACCAGAGCCAAGGTGTGAAAGGTGATCACTTCAGCCAGGTCATTTTTATAAACTGCTGCCGATCTCTGTTTTGATCGAGAATGCACTGCGTTTTTATATCATCCCGGCTTGCCGCCCACTCTCCGACTAACGCTGCGTTCGCCGTACATAATTTATCTCTTGAGATGACCCAGGCTTGTTGAGACTCCTGAAAGTTCTCCCAGAAGATATCTTTGATTTTTATGCCATCGTTGTCATTGAGGCGGTAAGGGGCGTCATAGTTGCTGGCTATATTCTCGTGCAGCAAATGAACGGCGTGATTTAACGAGTCGCTTGAGCTTTTCAACAATGCGATTTTGCATTTCTCTTGCGTATCAATATTGTGCCCATACGCGGGTAGGCTAAGGCAGTGTTGTAATTCACTCCCTATGTGGAGTGGTATCGCACCAGAGATTGATGGCAGAAGAGAGAGTAAAAAGAGAAGGGGAGAAAGACGTTTCATCCTGGGAGCTTCATCCTTACGTCGATAGGTTCAGTAGCCCTGTAATCGCTGTTTTATATATGCCATTAATTAAGGCTTCTCAGCGCGGCAGACCATTTATTGCGGCTAGTTATCTTTGCTACTGGCATGAAGGATTGTCAAATGCAGATGCCCGATGGCGCTACGCTTATCGGGCCTACGGATATGCCGGAGTGATGCTGGGCACCATCCGGCGGGGAATAGCGTAGGCCGGATAAGGCGCGAGCCGCCATCCGGCGCATTGCCCGATGGCGCTACGCTTATCGGGCCTACGGATATGCCGGAATTATGTTGGGCATCATCCGGCGGGTGTTGTGTAGGCCGGATAAGGCGTGAGCCGCCATCCGGCATTGGCTTTCAGGTTACAGCCTGAAGGCGTTCACATCATTCAACAGCTTGCCGGCCTGGTGGCTGAGGGAGTTGGCGGCGGTGGCCATCTCTTCCACCATCGCGGCGTTCTGTTGCAGGTTGCCTTCCATCTGGCTGACGGCGACGTTGACTTGTTCAATGCCGTAGCTCTGCTCGGTGGATGAGTTATTCACCTGGTTTATCAGCACTGTAGTTTCATCCACTGCGCCAAGGGCATCGTTCATGCGCGTGGTGACATTGGCGGCGTAATTCACCCCCTGGCCGACATTCTTAATCGCTTCATCAATCAGACCACGAATATCGCGCGCCGCAACGGATGAGCGTTGTGACAGGGAGCGCACTTCGCCTGCGACCACCGCAAAGCCTTTGCCTTGCTCACCCGCGCGTGCGGCTTCAACGGCGGCGTTCAGTGCCAGGATATTGGTCTGGAAAGCAATCCCATCAATGATGTCTGTAATTTCTGAAATCTTCGCGGAAGAAGCCGAAATATCATCAATCGATTTTTGCAGCGAACTGAGTTCGCGGTGGCTCTCGTTGACCATCGTCTGCACGCGGCCGATATAGGTATTCGCCTCTTTGGCGTTGTCCATATTGTGTTTCACCGTTACCGACAGCTCATTCATGCTGGCTGCGGTCTGCTCCAGTGACGATGCCTGAGACTCGGTGCGCGAAGAGAGGTCATCATTGCTTTTGGCGATCTCGCTGGCGGCGGTATCCACTTCGTTACTGGCATCTTTTACGCTGGCTAATACGTGGCGGATTTTATCCATCAGCGCGTTAAAACTTGCTGCCGTCGCGCCAAGTTCATCGTTATTATTCAGCGCCACTTTATGGGTTAAATCGAGAGAGCGGCTGATTAATCCCATGCTCTCCTGCAAACTTTTTAAGCCCTTACTTAAGTAGCGCAGAATAACCGAGGCGAAGACCGCGACCAGCGCAACCAGAAAGACAATCGTGCCCACTAACAGCCAGAAAGTATTTATATATTGCGTATGGTTATTTTCGGCATACTCTTTCGCAATACTGTAATTGTGCGCCAGCATCTCTTTTAAACCGGCACTTAATGCCACCGATGCATTGGCAGTAACACCGCCGTCAGAGACCATCAGACGCGCCGCTTCTATTCCCTGGTTATGGTAGGTATCAGACATAGCCTCGGTTTTTTGCACATAATCATCAAAAATATCACGCGTCTTTTTCAGTAATTGACCGTCAATTTTATCGCTGACCAGATTGGCCTGGTACTCATCAAAGATCTGGCGAGTTTTATTTAACTCATCTTTCGCCTGCGCCATATGTTTGGTAAACACCGCTTCATCGGTCACCAGCAGCGACATCAGGATTTGGCGTCTTGCTTCTTCGCGGTGCTGCACCGCTTCGCTCAGCTTGCTGATGCTCGGCAGACTATTTGACACAACATAGTCAAAACGCGTTTGCGCATTATCTAATGCCCTGATGCTTAATCCGCCCAGCACAAGCATCGCAATAAAGGTGATGGCAAAAACAATAATTAATTTTCTTAAAATAGTCATAACGGCCTCAGGTGCAATCCATATCCAACGCGGATGCTATTTTTATCGGCGACTAAAGTGAAACCTTCAGCCAGAACATTATAAAAAGAGAGGTCTTTTAAGCCTTTTTTGATCTGGACACGGATTGCGGAGGAATAGTGATTAAATACAATGGGTAGTGATAACTAACAAAAGGTAAAAACCACTTTATATAATATATTTTGGATTCTTTAGATGGTGATTTAAATATATTCCACATCCATTGATGAAAAAGTGGCGTGTTAGTGTAGTGCTGGTGAAATATTAATGAGTAACACTTAATAATAAACTGCGAAACTCTCATCGCGGTGCTCGTTTTGCGGGCCTATTGTGTTCATATTCTACGTGTTTACTCTATGCAGAATTATCCTGTTTCAGGATAGATAAGTAGGACATGGATTTTCAAACTAATGAGATTTTCAGAGAGTAAATATATGGCTTCTGTCTACTCAGACGAGTACCAACGCGTTATCGCGGCACTTAAGCAAGCGCGTAAAGCGCAGGGCATCACGCAGATGCAGCTTGCCGAGGCGCTCGGACGACCACAATCCTTTATCGCCAAGAGTGAGAGCGGCGAGAGGAGGCTGGATGTGGTTGAGTTTGTACATCTGGCGAGGTTGGTGGGGCTGGCGGTAGAAGACGTGCTAAAAATCATTAAGTGAATGGCATGACACAAGATTCATTGCCCCTCCATATGGAGTTTTTGCATGAAAAAAGGAATATCGATTTGCTGCTTTATGGCGGGTGCTTTACTCATTTTTTACTATGTATTCATCACCGTTCCCGTAAAAATCATTGCCATCCATAAAGATAACTACGCCCCGGTTGTTGTCGTTGACCGGCTGCCACTATCAGATGCTAAGAAAATCGCGTGGTGGCGGGATGAAAGTAAAAATATCCTCACCAACGAAGATGACGCGCAAATCCATAATCGCGCGTTGAATTACTACATCTACCGTTTTGGCGAAGGCTATCAGGAGTCAGGCAAAGAGGATCGCCTCTGTTTCGACGATATGAAGGCACCTAAGAATTGCCTTGATAAAGATATTTTAATGATTGTCCGTTACCGAAAAAATGGCGATATTCAGTTCGATATTGATGACGATGCGTACATTCTCAGGCAGAGCGGTGAACTGAAGAAAGTCGATTAAAAGATTAAAGGCTCCCTGCGGAGCCTTTTTTGTTTATGCCAACCTTGGATACCCATCCGCAATCGCATCACCGGTAAATTGCGCGATCCACCCCTCGGGATTATCAAAAATCCTGATCGCCGTGAAGTTCGGTTCCGAACCCATATCAAACCAGTGCGGTGTGCCGGCGGGAACGGAGATAAGGTCGTTTTTCTCGCACAGTACCTGGTAGACCTCGTTGCCGATATGCAGGCAGAAGAGCCCGGCGCCTTCAACGAAGAAACGCACTTCATCCTCGCCATGAGTGTGTTCGCTGAGGAATTTGCTGCGCAGCGCCTCTTTTTGCGGGTTGTCGGCGCGCAGGCTGATCACATCCCAGCTCTGATAGCCTTTCTCCTCCATCAGCTTATCAATGGCATGCTGATAGGCGTTGATCACCGTTTCCAGCGTTGGGTTAGCGCCCAAATCGCGGTCGGCCTGCCAGCGCTCAAAGCGTGCGCCTTTGGCATTCAACTTCTGCTGAATCTCTGTGGCGTCGGTGCTGTGCCATACCGGCGTGCTGGCATCGGTGTCGGTGTAAATCGTCAGTGCGCTCATGAGGGGATCTGCTCCGGCTTGATGGTGCTGAATGAGTTAACCTGGTGATGATGGCTGGCTGCGTCATCATCATCGCGAATCAGTTGCGTGGTGCGAAAACCGGCCTCTTCGGCAGCGTCCAGCTCCTGATGAATGTCGGAGAGGAAGAGAATAGAAGAGGGCGGTAGCGCGAGCTGTGCGGCGATATTGCGATAGGATTGCACTTCGCGCTTCGCACCGACCAGCGTGTCGAAATAGCCGCTAAAGAGATGAGTAATATCACCTTCGTCGCTGTAGCCAAATAACAGTTTTTGCGCAGCAACGGAGCCAGAGGAATATACATAGAGATCAATGCTCTGCGCCTTCCAGTTCTCCAGCGCGGGCAGCACGTCGGGGTAGAGATGGCCGGTAAAATCGCCGTTCACGTAGCCATCGCGCCAGATAATGCCCTGAAGTGCTTTTAACGCCGTCGATTTGCGGTCTTCATCCATAAATGAAAACAGGACTTCGATAAGATCAGCGCTGGTGGCGTTCGGTTGCGCAATCTCTTCTCGCAGATTATCAAGAATGGTGCTGACCGGCTCCTGATACTGCTGCGCGGTGACAAAACCCGCCAGCCGCTCGCGGGCGTAGGGGAAGAGAACGTTATGCACAAAGCGGATATCGCTGGTGGTGCCTTCTATATCGGTGACAATCGCGCGGATCATAATCTCTCCAGCAGTCGGCGCTGCAATTCGCATTCAAATAAAAACTCCAGCCCTTCGAGGTGACGGCGCGCTTCGGCGACGTCGCGCCCCCAGCAGGTTAACCCGTGGCCGCGCAGCAGAAAACCATAACGTAACGGGTTTGATTCAGCATAAGCGGCGATGCGCCCGGCGAGCGCGTCGATATCCTGATCGTTATCGAAAATGGCAATCGGCACGCTATCGAGGTGCGTCTGCTGCCCGCTGAGGGATTTTTGCATCTCATACCCGCTTAGTTGCAGCGCGGCGCTTTTCTCCACCCGCGACAGCACGGTGGCGTTGACGGTGTGCACATGTAGCACCGCGTTAGCGTCAGGGTAGAGGCGGTAAATCAGGGTATGCAGACCGGTTTCGGCGGAGGGTTTGCGCCCGGATGGCGCATGGTTATCGGCGATGGAAACCTGCAAAAAATCCTCCGGCGTCAGGCTGCCTTTATCTTTCCCGGACTCGCTCAGCCAGCACCATTCGGCACTTTGGCGCAGGGACATATTACCGCCCGTCGCGGGTGCCCACCCTTTGGTGCCGATCCAGTGGCAGGCAGAAACAAGTTGCTGGAGTTGCAGGTTGTCGGTCATCGCGTTTCCTTATCAGGAATATCGTTGTGATATAGACGTCTAAGCGTCTTGATTGCCAAATACTAGCATCGTGTTATAGTGGCGGCAACTTGAGTCTCGACAGCAGGCACGAAAAGATGCGCAATAACCCTTTGATTCCTGAGAGTAAACTCCCCGCTTTAGGCACAACTATCTTCACGCAAATGAGCGCGCTCGCCCAGCAGCATCAGGCGATTAATCTTTCACAAGGCTTCCCGGATTTTGACGGCCCGCGCTATTTGCAGGAGCGGCTGGCGTATCACGTTGCGCAGGGCGCAAATCAATATGCGCCGATGACCGGCGTGCAGGCGCTGCGTGAAGCGATTGCCGAAAAAACGGCGGCGCTTTATGGCCATCAGCCGGACGTGAACAGCGACATTACCGTCACTGCCGGGGCGACGGAAGCGCTCTATGCGGCGATCACCGCGCTGGTGCGAGAGGGCGATGAGGTGATCTGTTTCGACCCAAGTTACGACAGCTACGCGCCTGCGGTTGAGCTTTCTGGCGGGGTGCTGAAGCGCATCGCCCTGCAACCACCGCACTTTCGCGTTGACTGGCAGGCTTTTGCCGCGCTGCTCAGCGATCGCACCCGGCTGGTGATTGTTAATACGCCGCACAACCCGTCGGCGACGGTGTGGCAGGAGGCCGATTTTGCCGCGCTGTGGCAGGCGATTGCCGATCGGGAGATCTATGTGCTGAGCGATGAAGTCTACGAGCATATCTGCTTTGCCGAGGGCGGGCATGCCAGCGTGCTGAAGCATCCGCAGCTGCGCGAGCGCGCCGTTGCCGTGTCGTCGTTTGGCAAAACCTATCATATGACCGGCTGGAAAGTGGGGTACTGCATTGCGCCCGCCGCCATCAGCGCCGAGCTGCGCAAAGTGCACCAGTACTTAACCTTTTCGGTGAACACCCCGGCGCAGCTGGCGCTGGCCGATATGCTGCGCGCCGAGCCGCAGCACTATCGCGAATTGCCGGAATTTTACCGCGCGCGTCGTGACGTGCTGGTCAATGCGTTGCGAGAGAGCAAGCTGGAGATTTTGCCCTGCGAAGGAACCTACTTTTTGCTGGCGGATTACAGCGCCATCTCCGATCTCGATGATGTCGCGTTTTGCCAGTGGCTGACCAAAGAGGTGGGGGTAGCGGCCATTCCGCTGTCGGTGTTCTGCGCCGATCCCTTCCCGCATAAGCTGATTCGCCTCTGCTTTGCGAAACAGGAATCGACGCTGCTGGCGGCGGCAGAGCGCCTCTGCACGCTGTAGCGGCTTACTTCTCGCCCATAATCGTTTTGAGCTTTTCCGCATCCGGCAGGCCGACCGCCTGCTGGAGCACATTCTCTTCATTCATATAGTAGATAGCGGGTGTGGCGTTGGCCACGAGATCGTCCATGATTTTCTGATTCAGATTGAGCGAGCGCATAATCGCCGGCGGAATGGTTTTCGGCAGCGCCAGCGTCATTTTCCCGTTCGACTGCTCATACTCATGCCAGCTTTTGGCCGGATCTTTCGCGCTGAGGATCGCCGCTGCCGCCGCCGGGCTTTCCGGTTTGATCACGCCGACCATTAAGGTGCGGATCTGCACCTTGCCGGACTCCACCCACGGGCGCGCCTGCTGCCAGAACTGTTTGCAGTAGGGGCAGTAGGGATCGGCAAAGACATACACCACGCGCGGCGCGGTTTTTTGCCCGTCGAGGATCCACTCCGCTTTCTCCATCCGCTGCCAGAGTTCGCGCCCGGCCGGGCCATAGAGCTCCTGATTGAACAGCTTTTCGCTGAGATTGGTGCCCGCGTCGTCATACATATAGCCCGAGATGGCGTGTTTACCGTCCGGCGTGACGTAGATGGTGACGCCCATCTCCTGATATTTACCCAGATAGCCCTTCATCCCGCCCGGCGCGTCAAAGGATTTAATGATGGTAATGCCTTGCTTTTCAATGGCTTTAACCGGTGCGGGCAGATCTTCGGCGTGCAGAGTCAGCGGCAGCAGGGTCAGCATCAACAGGCGTTTGAGCATAAAAATCCTTATCAATTCAGTGGGTAAAGGTAAGAAAGGCTAAACCTATCACAGCCATAGGCAAGAGACAGGGAATAATGATTGTCGAACTCCCGGGGGAGTGGTGTAATCAACCCTGTTTGCCGTCGACAGATGGCAGGCGTATCGCACAGCCAGCGTGCTGGCACTGAAGTCACCCGCGGGTATTTCAGATATTGAGGCCACCCGTACCGGTGGCCTTTTTACTTTTGGCTAATATCTGTTCACAGAGTTGTTCGTTGGCGGTTGTTAGCTAACGCTTATTGATTTGATAATGCAAACGCATTAGCCGTCGTAAGCAAAGTTCGTTAACTTATGCCCCAACGAAAACACGGAGGAAGTATAGATGTCCTTAATTAACACCAAGATCAAACCTTTCAAAAACCAGGCGTTCAAAAACGGTGAATTCATCGAAGTAACCGAGAAAGATACCGAAGGCCGCTGGAGCGTCTTCTTCTTCTACCCGGCTGACTTCACCTTCGTATGCCCGACCGAACTGGGCGACGTGGCTGACCACTACGAAGAACTGCAGAAACTGGGCGTTGACGTTTACTCTGTTTCCACCGACACCCACTTCACGCACAAAGCATGGCACAGCAGCTCTGACACCATCGCGAAAATCAAATACGCGATGATCGGCGACCCGACTGGTGCCCTGACCCGTAACTTCGAAATCATGCGTGAAGACGAAGGTCTGGCAGATCGCGGTACCTTCATCGTTGACCCGCAGGGCATCATTCAGGCTATCGAAGTGACCGCTGAAGGCATCGGCCGTGACGCATCTGACCTGCTGCGTAAAATCAAAGCGGCTCAGTATGTTGCTTCTCACCCAGGCGAAGTGTGCCCGGCTAAGTGGAAAGAAGGCGAAGCGACCCTGGCTCCGTCCCTGGACCTGGTTGGCAAAATCTAAATTTCCGGCGGCGCAAAGTCTCTCCCGGTCTGCAAAACGTAGGCCGGGTAAGCGTAGCGCCACCCGGCGTAAAACGGGTGCATTGCACCCGTTTTTCTTCCACACACCATGATCCAAGTTGCATCCAGGCGGCTCCAATGAGGCAGCTTGCATGATGATGTTTTAAGAGAAGGATACCGACATGCTCGACACCACAATGAAAACCCAGCTCAAGGCTTATCTTGAGAAACTGACCAAGCCTGTTGAGTTGATCGCGACGCTGGATGACAGCGCAAAATCGAATGAGATCAAAGAGCTGCTGGGCGAAATCGCCGAGCTCTCTGACAAAGTGACCTTTAAAGAGGACAACACCCTGGCGGTGCGTAAGCCCTCTTTCCTGATCACCAACCCTGGCTCGCACACTGGCCCGCGCTTTGCTGGCTCTCCGCTGGGTCATGAATTTACCTCGCTGGTGCTGGCGCTGCTGTGGACCGGCGGTCATCCGTCGAAAGAGGCGCAGGCGCTGCTGGAGCAGATCCGCGATATCGACGGCGACTTCGAGTTCGAGACTTACTACTCGCTCTCCTGCCACAACTGCCCGGACGTGGTGCAGGCGCTGAACCTGATGTCGGTGCTGAACCCGCGCATCAAGCACACGGCGATTGACGGCGGCACTTTCCAGAACGAGATCACCGATCGTAACGTGATGGGTGTTCCGGCGGTCTACGTTAACGGTCAGGAGTTTGGTCAGGGTCGTATGACGCTGACAGAGATCGTGGCGAAAATTGATACCGGCGCGGAAAAACGTGCGGCGGAAGAGCTGAACAAACGTGACGCTTACGATGTGCTGATTGTCGGCTCCGGCCCGGCGGGCGCAGCGGCTTCCGTCTACTCTGCCCGTAAAGGCATTCGTACCGGTCTGATGGGCGAACGCTTCGGCGGCCAGGTGCTGGATACCGTTGATATCGAAAACTACATCTCCGTGCCGAAAACCGAAGGCCAGCAGTTTGCGGGTGCCCTGAAAGCGCACGTTGCGGATTATGATGTTGACGTGATCGACAGCCAGAGCGCCAGCAAGCTGGTTCCGGCGTCGGTTGAAGGCGGCCTGCATCAGATTGAAACCGCGTCTGGCGCGGTGCTGAAAGCGCGTACCGTCATCATTGCGACCGGTGCGAAATGGCGCAACATGAACGTGCCGGGCGAAGATCAGTATCGCACCAAGGGCGTGACCTACTGCCCGCACTGCGACGGCCCGCTGTTTAAAGGCAAGCGCGTGGCGGTGATCGGCGGCGGTAACTCCGGCGTGGAAGCGGCTATCGATCTCGCCGGGATTGTTGAACACGTGACGCTGCTGGAGTTTGCTCCGGAGATGAAAGCGGATCAGGTGTTGCAGGATAAAGTTCGCAGCCTGAAGAACGTCGATATCGTTCTGAACGCGCAGACCACCGAAGTGAAAGGCGACGGCACCAAAGTGACCGGCCTTGAGTACCGCGACCGCGTGAGCGGCGATGTGCATCAGGTTGCGCTGGCGGGGATCTTCGTGCAGATCGGTCTGCTGCCGAACACCACCTGGCTGGAAGGCGCGATTGAGCGCAACCGCATGGGCGAAATCATCATCGACGCCAAATGCGAAACCAGCGTGAAAGGCGTCTTCGCGGCGGGTGACTGCACCACGGTGCCGTACAAACAGATCATTATCGCTACCGGCGAAGGTGCCAAAGCGTCGCTGAGCGCGTTTGATTACCTGATCCGTACCAAAGCGTAAGCAAAATTAGAAAGTAAGAGTCACCTGCATATAAAAAGCTGCCGCAAGGCAGCTTTTTTTTTACCCGGATGATTCGGTGCGCTCATTTTGCCGGATGGCGGCTGCGCCTTATCCGGCCTACAAAAGACCGCGATCCCTTTAACAACAACGCGCACAATCCCGTAGGCCGGATAAGCGTTAGCGCCATCCGGCAATAAGACAATCTACCGCACGACCAACACCGGAATATGCGCGTGGCGCACCACGCTTGAGGCATTGGAGCCGAGCAGATGGGTGCTAATGGAGGGGTTGCGCGAGGCGATCACCACCATATCCGCATGCAGCTCTTCGCCAAGCTCATTAACCATATCGCGCACGCTGCCGAAGCGAACATGGGTATGTATGCGCGAAGGATCGATAGAGAAATGGCTTCGCATACTCTCCAGGCGGGTTTGCGCCTCCTGGTGCAGATGCTCCTCAAAGCGGCGTAAATCGGCGGCGAAGCGGTGCAGGCTCAGGCTGGCGGAAGCGGGTAACACATGCAGCAGGTGAATAACACCTTCGCTCTGGGCGAGAAACTCTGCGTGGCGGACGGCTTTGTCACTTAACTCCATTTCGAAAATATCGACCGGCATAATGATTGTCTGGTACATAAACGCGTCTCCCTGTGGGTTATGTCCCAGGAATTGAAGCACAAAGAGAGGGGGGATTTTGCTGCATGGGTGGCAAATCTGAACAATGGCGGGCGCCGGAAAGAGGATGCGGGCGCATCCTCTGCAAAACAAAGCAGGGCGGGGATCAGAGCATGAAATCGCCAGCGGCTTCGGGCTGGTAAAGCAGCTCCAGCACTTCAAGGTCGGTGGTGGTTCCCCCCGGCAACGTCCAGTGAATGGAATCACCAACACGTAAACCTAACAGCGCCGCGCCCACCGGGGCCAGTACCGACAGCTGCGTGGCGCTGTCTGTCATCTGCGCCGGGTAGACCAGCGTACGTACGCGGATTTCACCGCTTTTCAGCTCGCGGAATTTTACCGTGCTGTTCATCGTCACCACATCATGCGGCATCGCTTCTGGCGCGCACATATTGGCGCGATCCAACTCCTCATTCAGCGCATCCGCGACCGCAAGGCTGGCATGAGCAGGCTGCTCCAGCAAGCGGTCAAGGCGCTCAGCGTCTCGCTCATTAATGATAATGGCAGGTCTGGACATCTCTTACTCCGTGTCAGGTGATTGATCCAAAGAAAAACCCTCGCCGACGGGCAGCGAGGGTTTGTCTAAAGCTGATGATACTAACCCGGCCCCATGCTGTGAAGTGACCAGGCGCACATTTGCCTCAATTATGATTATTCCGCAGCGATCAGTAGCCCGCGCTGTCGAGGATAAAGTGATCCCCACAGTTGCCGGGGTGCGGCTGTGGCAGCAGCGAGCGGCCAGAGAGCGGCGCGTTAATCGCTTCGGCTTTGATAGCTACCTGCATTTCTGTCAAATAGGCCGGGTTGCCGTTGCAGGTGAGTTTCACCGCTTTCACGCTCTGCTTACCGTAAGCCTCGGCGACGGCAGCATCAAAGGCGGTGCGGGTGATCGCTTTGCCGTAGTTATTGGCAAGAAATACCCCGAGCGGGCTGGTTTTGATCTCATGATTCAGACGTACCATCGCGCCAAAATAGTCATCGGGATCGAAGCCGAAACAGACGCCGTGCTTGGCATATTCATAACGCTCAAGGCAGGAGTTACCGCCGGAGCCGGGCATGGCGGCGTTGAGTTTATCTGCCATCTCCAGCGATAAACCGGTCTCTGCCGCCGCGCATTTCTGGCTGGTTTTCGCTTCCGGCATATTGGGGATCGGGCGCGTGGCGCAGCCAAAACGCATCCAGCGGCGGTTATCGACGCCGCGCGCGGCGATCGATTTCGGCAGGCCCGGCCATAAACCGTGCACCGTCAAATTATCGGCTTTGTCGTCCGGGGATTTTTGCAGGCGGCACTCGTCAGGCTCGTCGCGCCCGTTGTCATGCATGCTCTGGCAAAAACCGGTCTGCCAGGAGAGCGCCAGTACGTAGCGATCAAAATCGCCATACTGCTTCGGTTGCAGCGGTGCGGCATAGGCAGAAGTAAAGAGTAGCGCGGCAATGCCTGTGCTGATGAAGAGTCCCTTTTTAAACATTTCAGTTCCTGATTAATGGGTCCAGATAATTGCCATAGGTTATTAAACCATAAAAAAAGCGCCGGGCAGGCGCTTTTTCAACTTCTGAAACCCGGCAGGGTTAGTGAACTGCTGCGCCAGGCACAAGGATTTCGGTAGCCACAATCACCACCACCAGGCCAACCAGAATCGGCACGGAGGTGCGTTTTACCACTTCAAACGGCGAAATGTTTGCCATCCCGGCAACGGCAACCACCACGCCTGAAACCGGCGAAATGGTGCGACCAAGGTTGGAGGCCTGCAACATCGGAATCGACAGATAGGCCGGGTTGATGCCCGCTTCGCGCGCCAGTTTTGGGATCATCTCCACAAACGCGTAAAACGGCGCATTACCGGAACCCGTCGTCATCGCCGCCAGCATGGTGAGGATCACCAGCACCAGCATCAAAATAATGCTCGCGGAACCGAACGAGGTAGCAATTGAGATCAGGCTCTGGATAAAGCCGATGGTGCTCAGCCCCTGGGCGAAGACGCCCGCAGCAACCAGCAGCATCACGACACCGGCAAAGGCATCGGCCATGCCGCGCCAGGCCACTTCCAGCCCGCTGAAGACATTCTGCGTATTAAAGCCGCGCAAAAATTCCAGCACTGCGGCAATCAGCATACAGATCACGAGGATGGTAATAATGTGCAGCTCCGGGCCCCATTTGCCGTCGAAAATCAGCACGCCGATGATTGGCGTAAAGGGCAGGATGGCGTAAAACGCGGGCGCACGGGTGGTGATCTCTTTCACATCCAGCATTTCGCTAACAATATTCTCTTTCTTATCGAGGTAGCGCTGCCAGAAGAAGTGGGCGATGGCCATGGCGATAATCGCGGCAATAGAGATCGGCAGGGTAGTTTTAAAGGCGAAATCAACCAGCGGCATCTCTGCGGCTTTCGCGGCCAGCACCACATCGCCGGAGGTGGGCGAGAGAATAATCGCTGCCGGGGAGGCGCAAATCGCCGCCGCCGCGCCGCGGCTGATGCCGACGTTAACCATCACCGGGAAGAGCGTTGCCATCAGCAGCACGCCAAGGCCGGTTGCCGAAGAGACCGCCAGCGACATCAGGCAGGCGACAAAGTAGGCGGCAATCATCAGGATATAGGGCGAGTTGATAAAGCGCAGCGGGCGCGACGCCAGCTTAACCACCATATCGTTAGCGCCGATGTGCGTCATGTAGGCAGCAAAACCGCACAGCATCATGATCATCATGCCGAGATCGCCGCCGCGGCTCATCAGCAGGATTTTTATATATTCGACAATGTCGGTAGCGCGATACCCGGTGCTGGTGGCGCTGGAGGGTAATATTGAGTGGCCCATCAGCGCGCTGACGATCAATAACGCCAGACCGCCGACAAACAGTACGCCGGTGGCGGAGTAGCCTTTAATGATGTAGCGGGCAACGCCGACAATTACCACGACGCCGATCAACAGCTCAATCAGGGTTGAAATCATATTGGGTCCCGGAGGTTGGACAAAAAAAAAGTAAAGTAATCAAAACTGCACCGCAATGTGCCGAATAACGGCAGCGTGATAGCTGATTAAAATCAACAAAGCGCTGCATTGCGCGCAATATTACGTGAATTGTTATAAATCAGAAAAATAAATACAGGTGAAACGATAATTCAGGCTAATGAATTTCGGCGGTTATGTTTTATTCGTGATAACGGTTGGTTAATTGTTTTGGCGTTTTTCGTTTCGGTTTGATTTGACAGCTATATTCACTAAAAAAGCCTTTAAAAATAGAAAGCGGGCTGCTTATACTCGCCGTTACCTTCACTCACCCATGGCGATGTTATGCACGCAGCCTGGCTCTACCGATTGCGCTTTATTAAGCGGCATTTATTAATGCTGCTTATCGCACTGGGTTGGCTGCTGATCCAGAGCCAGATGGCGATTGCCTCCCACGGCTGCGCGCTTCCGGTACCGGGTGAAGCGATGGCGCAGCAGCATCTGCACCATCTGGCAATGGGTGATGACGCGCCCAAAGCCCACGCGATGAAAGCGCCGCTCTGCGAGAAGCACTGCGTGCCCGATCAGGTGCAAAAAGAGAGCCATTACCCTTCACTGGCGGCGCTGCCCGCCACGATAATGCTGGCGATTGCCGAACCCGTTTGTTCTGCTATCACTTCGCGCAGCTGGGTATTAACCCCGCCTGCCGTTGGCCCTCCGGCCACCATCCGCTTCTGCCGCTTTCGCGAATAGAGACCTGTTAACACATTGATTTGAATTTCATTAATGTTTAACAGGAGATTTTCTATGCGTAGCTATTTACTCTGCCTGCTCTCAGGCATCCTGCTTTTCCCGCATCTCAGCGCTTACGCGCAAACGCACGACATGGCGCACCATCACGCAATGCCGGCTCAGGTTTATCAAAGCCAGGGCAGTGTCAAAAAAATCACCCCGCAGGCGATCTCTATCGCCCATCAGGCTATTCCCGCGCTGCACTGGCCGCCGATGACCATGCAGTTTATGGTTGCGCCGGAGCATCCGCTGGCGCAGGTGATGGTGGGTGACAAGATCAGTTTCAGCTTCAGCCAGAGCGAGCAGGGTTACACCCTTATCTCTGTAACGCCGTTACCGTAAGCGGGAGTAGCCATGAAACGATACTCGCTGAGCCTGCGGCTCGGCGGGGTTTGCCTTGCGCTTATCTGCTCCGCCGCGCAGGCGGAGCCGTTAACGCTGACGCAAACCTTGGCCGCCGCAGAGCGCTACTCTGCTGAACTTTCTGCTAACCGTAACGAAGCCCGGGCGCTGGATGCGATGGCGGATTCCGCCCGCCAGTTGCCCGACCCCAAACTCAAATTTGGCATTGAGAATGTGCCGGTACAGGGCAATAACGACCGCCGTTTGACCCGCGAAGGCATGACCATGCAGCGCATTGGCGTGATGCAGCAGTATGTCAGCGCGGAAAAACGCGATCGCAAGGCCGACACCTTGCTGGCCGAAGCGCGCAGCGTCGAGGCCAAATCCCATGTGGTGCGCGCGGCGCTCCAGCGCGATACCGCCCAGGCGTGGCTTGAGCTGGCGCTCTCGCAGCGGGCGCTGCACACCGCCCGGCAATTAGTGGCGGAAACCGCGCGTCAGCAGGGCGCGCAACGCGCCAGCGTTGGCACGGGTAAGGCCCTGCCGGACAGCGTGCTCGCCTTTCAAATCGGCCTGAGCGCGATGCGCGATAAAGTCACTCTTGCCGAGCGGGATGTGCAACTGGCGCAGACCCGGCTGATACAGTTGACCGGGCAGCCGATCACCGCTGTCAGCGGCGAGCTTCCCCGCTATCAGCGTCTGCCCGCCGATGAGAAAACGCTGGAGGAGGCGATTCGCCAGCATCCCGACATGCTGGCTGCCGCAAGTGTTGCCAACAGCGCCAAAGCCCGCTCGGCGGAGTCGGCGATTGCCGCACTCCCCGATGTCGAGGTGGAGGTGTGGTATGGGCGGCGTGCCGAGGGGTATGAAGATATGGCCGGGGTGATGTTTACCGTCGACCTGCCGCTGTTTCAGTCCCGCCGCCAGGATAAAGATCACGCCGCTGACGTCTCCCGCACCATGCAGGCCAATGACCAACTGGCGCTCGCCGAGCGTGAGCATCTCGCCGGGCTTCACACCCTGATTGCCCAGTACAACGCCGCGCAAGCCCTCTGGCAGCGCCAGCGGGATGACGTGCTGCCGCTTTTGCGCAGCCGTGCCGCGCTGTTAGCGGCCCAGTATCGCGCCGGGCAGTCCGATCTCCCGGCGCTGCTTGAGGCGCGCCGCAGCGTGCTCGACGGTGAACTGGCGCTCAATCAGGCCGAAAAAACGATGGCGCAGCAGTGGACAGCGATCCGCTGGCTTATCCCGCAGGAGGTGATGTGATGAAACGAACTCTGTTAGCCGTGGCGGTTGCCGCCTGCGTAGCTGCCAGTGCCGGTTACCTTGCGGGTCGCCACCAGAGCGTACCCGCTGAAAGCAGCCAGCCGTCGCAGGCGCGTAAAGTGCTCTACTGGTACGACCCGATGGTGCCGGATCAGCGCTTCGATAAGCCGGGCAAATCGCCCTTTATGGATATGCCGCTGGTGGCGAAATATGCCGATGATGCACCCGTTGACGGTGGCGTGCGCATCAGCGCCCAACAGCAGCAAAACCTTGGCATGACCACCGCCAGGGTGGAGAAACGGCCGCTCGCCAGCGCTTTCAGCGCGTTTGCCAGCGTGACTACTGATGAGCGTGCGATGCAGATCGTGCCGTCACCGGCGGCGGGCGTAGTGGAGAAACTCTTTGTCCGTGCGCCGCAGCAGTGGGTGAAAAAGGGCGAGGCGCTGGCGCAGCTCTGGATCCCGCAGTGGACCAGTGCGCAGCAGGAGTATCTGGCGGTGCGCCAACTCGGCGACAGCGAACTGACGCGCGCCGCCCGCGAACGGCTGGCGTTGCAGTTTATGCCGCAAGAGGTGATTCGCGCGGTGGAGCGCAGTGCCAAAGCGCAGACCCGGCTGATTATTCGCGCCGCGCGCGACGGCTATGTCACTAAACTCGATACCCGGGAAGGGGCGCAGGTCATCGCCACGCAAACGCTGTTTGAACTGGCGAGCCTCGATCCGGTCTGGCTGCTGGTCGATTATCCGCAAAGCCAGGCGCAGGCGCTGACGGTTGGCAGCGAAGTGGAAGCGACCAGCGAAAGCTGGCCGGGCGAGCGATTCCACGGTCGCGTCAGCGAACTGTTGCCGCAGCTCGCCAGCGCCACGCGCACGCTGCAAGCGCGCATCGTGCTGGAGAACCCGCAGCAGAAGCTGAAACCCGGCATGTTTCTTACCGTCACCCAGCCGGAAGGAGCACAGCAGCCTGCGGTGCTGGCAATCCCGGAAGAGGCGTTAATCGAAAGCGGGCGCGCCAGCCGCGTGCTGCTGGCAACCGGCGAGGGCCATTTCCGCGCGGTGAATGTGTCGGCCGGACGGCGCGCGCAGGGTTGGCGGGAGATCCTCTCCGGGTTGCAGGAGGGCGATGAGGTGGTCACTTCTGGGCAGTTCCTGATTGACTCCGAAGCGAGCCTGCGCAGCGCCTTGCCAGAGCCATCGCCCGTCGTCAAAAAAACGCCGGAATACCGAAGCACTGGCGTGGTGCAGGCGCTTGATACCGGGACCATCACCCTCAGCCATCAACCGATCCCCGAACTGAACTGGGGAGCGATGACGATGGACTTTGTGCTCAAAGAACCCGATCCGCAGGTGAAAGTGGGCGATAAGGTGATGTTCAGCTTCACGCTGGATGACGAAGCGGGCGCGGTCATTACCCATCTGATGCCGGAGGCGACGAAATGATTGCTGCCGTGATTCGCGCCTCATTA
Organism: Kosakonia sp. S57; assembly: GCF_016516575.1. NCBI lineage: Bacteria > Pseudomonadati > Pseudomonadota > Gammaproteobacteria > Enterobacterales > Enterobacteriaceae > Kosakonia > Kosakonia sp. S57. The sequence goes on from NZ_JACVUL010000019.1 coordinate 46,216, forward strand.
CGCAACCGCCTGCTGGTTCTGCTGGCGGCGCTTGTCCTCACCGGCTGGGGCATCTGGTCGTTGCAGCGCGCGCCGCTTGATGCGCTTCCCGATCTCTCGGATGTGCAGGTGATTATTCGCGCCAGCTATGCGGGCAAGGCGCCGCAACTGATTGAGGATCAGGTGACCTATCCGCTCACCACCGCCATGCTCTCGGTGCCGGGGGCAAAAACCGTGCGCGGCTACTCGATGTTTGGCGATGCCTATGTCTATGTGCTGTTTGACGACAACACCGACCTCTACTGGGCGCGCTCGCGGGTGCTGGAGAGCCTGAGCCAGATTCAGGCATCGCTGCCCGCCGGGGTGGAGGTGGGCCTTGGGCCGGATGCCACTGGCGTCGGCTGGATCTATGAGTATGCGCTGGTGGATCGCAGCGGTCAGCATAACCTCGCCGATCTGCGCGCCTTGCAGGACTGGACGCTGAAGTTTGAGCTGAAAACTGTATCCAACGTTGCCGAGGTCGCCAGCGTCGGCGGCATGGTGCGCCAGTACCAGATTGTGCCGGACCCGCAAAAGATGCGCGCGCTCAATATCACCCATCAGCAGTTAGTAAGCGCGGTGCAGGCGGCAAATCAGGAGAGCGGCGGCGCGCTGCTGGAGATGGGCGAAGCGGAGTTTATGCTGCGCACCAGCGGCTACTTACGCCAGCCGGAGGATTTTCGCCAGACGGTGATCGCCAGCCGCGACGGCGTGCCGGTGATGCTTTCCGATATCGCGACCGTACGTCTCGGGCCAGAGTTGCGCCGGGGCGTGGCGGAGTATAACGGTGAAGGCGAAGTGGCGGGCGGCGTGATTGTTATGCGCTACGGCAAGAATGCGCTACAAACCATTCAGGCGGTCAAAGCGAAGCTTGCTGAGATACAAAAAACGCTGCCTGCCGGAGTGGAGATTGTGCCGGTTTACGACCGCTCGACGCTGATTGAGAGCGCCGTCGGCACGCTGACCCATAAATTGATTGAAGAGTTTATCGTTGTCGCGCTGGTCTGCACGCTGTTCCTGTTCCACTTTCGCTCGGCGCTGGTGGCGATTGTCTCGCTGCCGCTGGGCATTCTCGGCGCGTTTATCGTCATGCACTATCAGGGGATTAACGCCAATATCATGTCGCTGGGCGGCATCGCGATTGCCATCGGCGCGATGGTCGATGCGGCGATTGTGATGATTGAGAACATGCACAAAGTGATGGAGCAGTGGCGGCACGATAACCCTGGCCGTTTGCCGGAGCGGGGCGATTACTGGCGCTTCTCCGAGCAGGCGGCGGTGGAGGTCGGCCCGGCGCTCTTTTGCAGCCTGCTTATCATCACGCTGTCGTTTATTCCTGTCTTCTCGCTGGAGGCGCAGGAGGGGCGGATGTTCTCGCCGCTGGCGTTCACCAAAAGCTGGGCGATGGCTGTCGCCGCCGGGCTGGGCATTACGCTGGTGCCAGTGCTGATGGCGCTGTTTATTCGCGGCAAGATCCCTGATGAGAAGGCCAACCCGATTAACCGCGTGCTGATCCGACTGTATGAACCGCTGCTCGATAAGGTGCTGGCGTGGCCGAAAGCAACGCTCGCCATCGCCCTGCTGCTGTTGCTGGCGACCGCCTGGCCGCTCAGCCGCCTTGGCAGTGAATTTATGCCGCCGCTGGATGAGGGCGATCTGCTCTATATGCCCTCGACGCTGCCGGGCATTTCCGCCCGCGAAGCGGGGCGCTTGCTGCAACAAACGGACCGTTTGATCAAAAGCGTGCCGGAGGTGGAGAGCGTGTTTGGTAAGGCGGGCAGGGCGGAGAGCGCGACCGATCCTGCACCGTTGACCATGCTGGAAACTACCATTCGCTTTAAACCGCGCGCGCAGTGGCGGCCCGGCATGACGCCGGAAAAACTGATCGATGAGCTGGATAAAACCGTCAGCGTACCGGGCATCGCCAATGTCTGGGTGCCGCCGATCCGTAACCGCCTCGACATGCTGGCGACCGGCATTAAGAGCCCGGTAGGGATTAAGGTGAACGGCAATAACATTGCCGATATTGAGCGCGTGGCGCAGCAGATTGAGCAGGTGGTGAAAAGCGTGCCGGGCGTCACCTCCGCGCTGGCGGAGCGGCTGGCGGGCGGGCGCTATGTTGATATCAACATTAATCGCCAGCAGGCCGCGCGTTATGGCGTCTCGGTGCAGGAGTTACAGGCGCTGGTTTCAACCCTGGTGGGCGGCGAGAAGATTGGCGAGGTGTTACAGGGGCGCGAGCGGTTCCCCATCAATGTGCGTTACCCGCGGGATCTTCGGGCGAACGTCGACGATCTGCGCGCGCTACCGGTGATCACCGCCAGCGGCAGCCAGATTGCGCTCGGCGATCTGGCAGAAGTGGTTATTACCGAAGGGCCGCCGATGCTGAAGAGCGAAAATGCGCGCTTGTCGAACTGGATCTACGTCGATCTGCGTGGGCGTGATTTGAAGTCGGCGGTGGAGGAGATGCAGCAGCGGGTGGCGCAGCAGGTGAAGCTGCCGCAGGGCGTTACGCTCAGCTGGTCCGGGCAGTTTGAGTATCTAGAACGCGCGACGGCGAAGTTGAAAATTGTCCTGCCGGTGACGCTGATGATTATCTTTGTTCTGCTGTTTATTACCTTCAAACGGGTATCTGATGTCCTGTTAATTATGGGGACATTGCCCTTCGCATTAATAGGCGGCGTCTGGTTGCTCTGGCTACTGGGATATAACTTATCGGTGGCTGGAGCTGTCGGTTTTATTGCGCTGGCCGGTGTAGCCGCAGAGTTCGGGGTTATTATGGTGCTCTATCTCAATCATGCGCTTGAGAAATATCGCATCTCTGAATCCGATGAACCTAATAAACGACTGCTTCTCGCAATACATGAGGGGGCGGTTTTACGCGTGCGCCCGAAAGTGATGACGGTGGCGACCATTATGGCCGGGCTGCTGCCTATCATGTGGGGCGGCGGCAGCGGCGCAGAGGTGATGAGCCGTATCGCGGCACCGATGATCGGCGGGATGGTCACCGCTCCGCTGCTATCAATGCTGGTGATTCCGGCGCTCTATTATCTGCTGCATCAAAAGCGCTGACCTTAATAAGCGCCCCGGCAACGGGGCACTTGATACTTTATTAAGTTTTGTAACCAGTCAGGAAATGGGACTCTTCCTGGCAGCTTTAAGAATAACGCTAATTTCGTTAAGGAACTATTAAGGTAAGGTGTCGGAAAATAGAAGTTGATTTGTTATATGGAAAATTTGTTGTGGCTGTTTATAAAAAATTTAAATATTTCGCTGTCTTTTTGTGTTTACAGATTTTACTGATTCCAACACTTCACGCAGCAGACAAACCCTGGTACACCGTTTTCGCTGACAACGTTAAGCAAACGTGGCAGCAGCCGGATAACTACGATCTCTATGTGCCTGCCATCACCTGGCATGCGCGTTTTGCCTATGACAAGGACAAAACCGATCGCTATAACGAGCGTCCGTGGGGCGCAGGCTTTGGTCAGGATCGCTGGGATGAGAAAGGGAACTGGCACGGGCTCTACCTGATGGCGTTCAAAGACTCCTTTAACAAGTGGGAGCCAATTGGCGGCTACGGCTGGGAAAAGACCTGGCGCCCGCTGGCGGATGAGAATTTCCATCTGGGTCTTGGTTACACTGCGGGTGTCACCGCGCGCGATAACTGGAAATACATCCCGATTCCGGTGCTGCTGCCACTGGCCTCCATTGGCTATGGACCGGCGACGTTCCAGATGACCTACATTCCCGGCACTTACAACAACGGTAACGTTTACTTCGCGTGGATGCGCTTTCAGTTTTGATCGCCGCATCAGTGGTTATAGTGAACAAAGAGTAAACAGCGCGAAAAACGCGGAATAATGCGGCGCTGGAAAAAAGTTCGCGACATTTATCACTTTTTCGCGAATAACGACTGGACAAAACTCGCGACAATTGTTGTACTGATACCCGACACAGCATTTGTGTCGTTTTTTCATGTAAAGGTAATTTTGATGTCTAAGATTAAAGGTAACGTTAAGTGGTTTAATGAATCCAAAGGATTCGGTTTCATTACTCCGGAAGATGGCAGCAAAGATGTGTTCGTACACTTCTCTGCAATCCAGAGCAATGGTTTCAAAACCCTGGCCGAAGGTCAGCGCGTTGAGTTTGAAATCACTAACGGTGCCAAAGGCCCATCTGCTGCTAACGTAATGCCTGTTTAATCAGCGCGTACAGCAAGAATTCCAAAACCCGCCGAAAGGCGGGTTTTTTATTGCCTTCAGTTTGCGTTAGCGGTTGAGAGGAGCCAGAACGCCAGTGCGGTCATGGCAAACGATCCCAACAGGTTAACGGCGACATTCAGCAGCGCCCAGCCTGCGCGCCCTTCCTGCAGTAAAAACACCACTTCCGCCGAAAAGGTGGAGAAGGTCGTCAACCCGCCGCAAAACCCGGTGGTTATCAGCACTTTCCACACCGGATCGATATGCGTCATACGGTTAAACCACGCCAGCCCGGCGCCAATAATAAATGCGCCAATTAAGTTCGCCGTCAGCGTACCAAGCGGAATGATTTGATGAACCGGGTTAAGCTTCATACTTAACATCCAGCGCGCCACGCTGCCCGTGCCGCCGCCAATAAATACCGCTAAAAGGAGTTGTAACACTGAGCTATCCTGCTATCTGATAAGTGAATGTGCCGAGTTTACCGTCGTGGCCGGAAACTGGCTATGGCAATACTGTAAGGAGAAACGTGATGATTGTTGCTGCCGGACAATTTGCTGTCACACCCGTGTGGCAAACTAACGCCCGTACGTGTGTATCCTTAATGGCACAGGCCGCGCGTCAACAGGTCTCGCTGCTGGTGCTGCCAGAGGCATTACTGGCGCGGGATGATAATGACCCGCATATGTCGGTGAAATCCGCACAGCGGCTTGATGAGGGCTTTCTGAGCCTGCTTTGCGAAGAGAGCCGACGTAATACCATGACCACTGTGCTGACCATCCACGTTCCGTCGACAGCGGACAGGGCGGTTAATACGCTGGTGGTATTGCGCGGTGGGGAGATCATCGCGCAGTATGCCAAGCTGCATCTTTATGATGCGTTCAGCATGCAGGAGTCCGCACGGGTCGACGCCGGAAACACATTGCCACCGCTGATTGAGGTGGAGGGCATGCAGGTGGGTTTGATGACCTGTTACGATCTGCGTTTCCCTGAGCTGGCATTATCGCTGGCGTTACAGGGTGCTGAACTGCTGGTGCTGCCCGCTGCGTGGGTACGCGGGCCGCTAAAAGAGATGCACTGGGCGACGCTGCTTGCCGCGCGGGCGCTGGATACCACCTGTTATGTGGTGGCTGCCGGCGAGTGCGGCAACAAGAATATTGGCCAAAGCCGGATCGTCGATCCGCAAGGTGTTACGCTTGCCGCGGCAGCCGAGGAGGCGCAGTTAATTTTTGCCGATGTGACGGCTGAGCGCGTGGCGCAAACGCGGGAAAAACTTCCTGTTTTGCGTAACCGCCTTTTTGCGCATCCTCAATTGTTGTGATGTTTTTTTAATCAGTGCTTGATTCATCTCGTTACAGATTGCTATTGTGTGCGCGCACTGAATGACCGTTAATGGTGTCAGGTTATCAACGGTGCTTTTTACAGCCTGTTTTATGAAAGAAGGTATCTATGGGTGAGATTAGTATTACTAAACTGCTGGTCGTGGCCGCGTTAGTGGTTCTGCTGTTTGGGACCAAGAAACTGCGTACTCTGGGTGGCGATCTTGGTGCAGCGATCAAGGGCTTCAAAAAAGCCATGAACGATGATGATGCCGCGAAGAAAGACGCAGACGTTGTCACAGCAGAGAAACTCTCTCACAAAGAGTAATCGCGCCACGACAGGCGAAAAAAAAACCGGCTATCAGCCGGTTTTTCTGTTTTGAGTGTAAGTAAGTGTTACTTCACTTCCATCCCTTTGGCCTGCAAATCTGCATGGTAGGAGGAGCGGACAAACGGACCGCAAGCGGCATGGGTAAAGCCCATCGCCAGCGCTTCCTCTTTCATCTCTTCAAACTCATCCGGGCTGACGTAGCGCTGCACCGGCAGGTGATGACGGCTCGGTTGCAGATACTGGCCCAGCGTCAGCATGGTCACGCCATGGCGACGCAGATCGCGCATCACTTCAATGATTTCCGCATTGGTTTCGCCTAAACCGACCATCAGGCCCGATTTTGTCGGGATCTCCGGGTGCGCTTCTTTAAAACGCTCCAGCAGTTTCAGCGACCAGTTGTAATCCGCACCAGGACGCACCTGGCGGTAGATACGCGGTACGTTTTCCAGGTTGTGGTTGAAAACGTCCGGCGGCGTGGCGGTGAGGATATCAAGCGCGCGATCCATACGGCCGCGGAAATCCGGCACCAGGGTTTCGATTTTGATCGTCGGGCTCTTCTCACGAATCGCAGTGATGCAGTCAGCAAAGTGCTGGGCGCCACCGTCGCGCAGATCGTCACGGTCAACGGAGGTGATCACCACATAACGCAGCGCCATATCGGCGATAGTCTGCGCGAGCTTCAGCGGTTCGTTGGCATCCGGCGCAACAGGACGGCCATGCGCCACATCGCAGAACGGGCAGCGACGAGTACAGATGGCGCCAAGGATCATAAACGTGGCGGTACCGTGGTTGAAACACTCAGCGAGGTTCGGGCAGGAAGCCTCTTCGCAAACAGAGTGCAGCCCGTTTTTGCGCATGGCAGCTTTGATACCCTGGATACGGGAGGAGTCGGCCGGGAGTTTGATTTTCATCCATTCCGGTTTTCTTAACAGGGCTTCACGCTCTGTTGCCACGTTTTTTACCGGGATAAGCGCCATTTTATCGGCGTCGCGATACTTTACACCGCGTTCCATCACAATGGGTTTACTCATAGCGTGCGTGTTCCAGTTGCGGGTGACGAAGAAGGCATTTCAATTCAAGGAGAAGTTGTATTTATCAACTATTTTTGAATTAACGTAGGCGCAGTATACCATCTCTGGCGGGGATAAAGCAGCCTGACGGACTGCCAAATTGTGAAATAGTTGTTGTTTTGTGCTAAAGGCCCGCAGGCCATTTATCACTTTTCCTGGTACCAGCGGGCGTTAAAACGCCCGTCTGATCACATCTACCACGCTCTCCAGCACCGGGTCGCGCAGGCTTAACTTGTTGTAGTAAAGCGAAATATCCAGGCGCTCATTGTTGACCGGCGGGAAGGGGATCTCGACCAGCGGCCAGCAGTGGCGGAAAAGTTCATATAAACGGCACGGCATCAGACCGAGCAGATCGCTGTTACCAATCAGTGCGGCAATTGTGAACATATTGTAACTGCTAAACGAGACCTGGCGTTCAGGGAAGAGATCCTGCATCCGCTGGCGCAGCGCGCTCAGGTTTTGCCCCTCAAGCATCAACAGCGTGTGCTCATACTTCTGCAACGCCAGCTCATTAATCGGTTCGTTCAGGCAAGGGTGATCTTTGCGGCACACCAGCATGAGGCGGTCAGAAAAGAGTACGTGGTGATTGATGGTGCGCGAACTGGCGATATGGGTATCGATAATCAGATCGGTCTGGAACTGGCTGAGCTGACTTTCAGCATCGCTTATCGGGATGTTGCGCATCATCAGATGCGGGGCGCTCTCTTTGATCGCCTGAAAGACCACCGGGATCACCAGCGCGCCAATAGAGGGCGTGGTACCCACCGTTATCGTGCGCTGCTTATCGTAGCTGCCGGTTAAATCGAGCGCGCCGAGAATCGACTCCAGCCCCTGGCTGATATATTCATGCAGATGGGCTGCATAAGCGGTCGGCGTCACGCCCTGACCTTTGCGAATGAAAAGCGGATCGGGAAATATTGAACGCAATTTTTGGATTGACTGGCTAATAGCGGATGGCGTTAGGTTCAGCACTTTCGCGGCGTTAACGATCCCTTTATGCACATATACCGCCTCAAAAATGGTCAATAAATTGAGATCAATATTGCGCAGGGTTCGGAAGACTTGCGGCTTATCATCCTGGGGACGCACTGTTATTCGCTTTTCCGGCAGGCTCTTATTATCCACGCTTGTGCTCCGTTTTCATTCGCAATATGAATGATAGTTGAATTTGTTTTTTTTGTTCATCAGCAAACTGAGTTAACGTCCTGTCTCGTCTCATCATTACGTAGATTTTTTCATCACGATGCCGGGCAATGCAGTCGGAAAACAATTGGCCTGAAGCATATGTAAGAAGTCTGGCGAAGCATGGTAACGCATATTAGCCAGAGAGGGCAGGCAGGTTGAAAATAGAGAATATGGCTTCTATTGTAAAGCGTTAACAGGGCAAATAAATAACGACCCGCACAAATTGCGGGCCATCATACATCATACATTAAGCGCTCATATATTGATGAGGCGGATTGTTTAGTAACGCTAAAAAGTGCTGGATAAGAATCGTCCTTATTTTATCCATGTTCGCGTTTTCAACAAGTTTGCTGACCTGGGTCATTTCCATCCCGGCATAACCGCACGGGTTGATGCGCATAAACGGTGCGAGGTCCATATCAATATTCAGCGCCAGACCATGGAATGAGCAGCCTTTGCGGATGCGTAAACCGAGCGAGCAGATCTTCTTGCCATCGACATAGACGCCCGGCGCATCCGGCCGTGCATTCGCCACAATATCGAGCTGCGCCAGGGTATTGATCACCGTGTTTTCCAGCAGCGTGACCAGCTCACGCACGCCAATTTTCCGGCGCTTGAGGTTAATCAACACATAAATAACCTGCTGACCCGGCCCGTGGTAGGTCACCTGGCCACCGCGATCGCTCTGAATGACCGGAATATCGCCCGCGGCGAGCACGTGTTCGGCTTTACCGGCCTGGCCCTGGGTAAAAACAGGCGGGTGTTCCACCAGCCAGATCTCATCGGGGGTGTCGTCATCGCGGCGATCGGTGAAGTCGTGCATCTCCTGAGAAACAGGCGCGTAGGGCTGTAAACCAAGATTGCGGATAAGAATGGTGTCCTGAGACAAAACGGCATCTCCGGCGGAGAAAAGAGTGCGGGGAGTATATCACAGCGAAAACGTTACCCGAATGGCTCCGGGTAACGTCACTAACTTTTACAGCACCATACGAACAATTTCGATATTGCCAAGCTCTTCGTACAGCGTTTCAACTTGTTCAATATGCGTCGCGTTGATGGTAATTGAGACCGAGTGGTAGTTGCCTTTGCTGCTCGGTTTTACCTGCGGAGAGTAATCACCTGGCGCATGGCGCTGTACCACTTCAACCACCAGATCAACCAGCTCAGGCTTCGCCAGACCCATCACTTTGTAAGTAAAAGGTGTCGGGAATTCAAGCAGTTCTTTAAGATTGGTTTTCATGTCAGCTCCGGCGTAAAAAATAACAACTCCTGCCGAAGGGGCAGGAGTTTTTTGAGATGTTCAGTATATGGGGGCAGAGATCACACTTTCAAGTGCGCAATCTTTAGCCAAACCAGTGGTGGAACATCAATTTAATGTAATCAATGATTTTGCCGAAGAAGTTACCTTCCGGGATCTCCTGCAGCACCACCAGCGGACGCTGTTCGATGGTTTTGCCATCAAGCTGGAAGTTGATGCTGCCGACCACCTGGTTTTTCTGCAACGGCGCGTGCAGCTCGCTGCTGTTCAGCACATAGCTCGCTTTCAGGTCTTTCATACGACCGCGCGGAATGGTCAGGTAGACATCTTTATCCACGCCCAGCGAGGCGCGATCGCTGTCACCAAACCAGGCTGGCTCAGAGGCGAACTCTTTCCCGGCTTTCAGCGGGCTGACGGTTTCGAAGAAGCGGAAGCCCCAGGTGAGCAGTTTCTTGCTCTCGGTTTCACGCCCTTTAAAGGTACGTCCACCCATCACGGCGGAGATCAAACGCATCTGGCCTTCGGTTGCCGAGGCCACCAGGTTGTACCCGGCGCGATCGGTGTGACCGGTTTTGATGCCGTCAACGTTCAGGCTGTTATCCCACAGCAGACCGTTACGGTTGGTCTGGCGGATGCCGTTGAAGGTGAACTCTTTCTCTTTGTAGATGGAGTATTCGTTCGGCACATCGCGGATCAGCGCCTGGCCAATCAGCGCCATATCACGGGCGGAGCTGTACTGACCTTCAGCGTCCAGGCCGTGCACGGTCTGGAAGTGGCTGTTTTTCAGGCCCAGCGCGTTAACGTAGCTGTTCATCAGGCCAACGAATGCGTCCTGGCTGCCGGCGACGTAGTCGGCCATTGCCACGCAGGCGTCATTACCCGATTGCAGGTTGATACCACGGATAAGCTGGGAAACCGGCACCTGCATGCCAGGTTTCAGGAACATCAGCGAGGAGCCGCGGAACACCGGGTTGCCGGTTGCCCAGGCGTCATTACCGATGGTCACCACATCGCTCTCTTTGAACTTACCCGCTTTCATTGCCTGACCGATAACGTAGCTGGTCATCATTTTGGTCAGGCTTGCCGGATCGCGACGCGCATCGGCGTTCTGTTCCGCCAGCACTTTGCCGGAGTTGTAATCGATCAGGATATAGGACTCCGCATCGATCTGCGGAACGCCTGGGATCATGGTTTTAATGTTCAGGTCATCGGCATGCGCAGCGGAGAGGGCAGCTGCGGTCAGCGCCGTGGTGAGCGCCAGGCGCTGCACGAAACGAGCGGAAAAAGTGGTCTTCATGGTCGAACAACGACATCCGTGATGGAGTTAAAAAAAGTGCCTTACTATAGCAAAAGCTATACCGGCAGGCATCTGACTTTGCGCGTGAGAGTGTGAATCATACTTACACAAATTGACAAACTCAGACACCTTTCCTGACTACTGGGCGCGGGTTACAAAAGATTGTAACTGCGCTTCGCTCTGCAGACGCTGCTGCAGTGCGCTGGCCTCAGACTTATTGCTGAACGGCCCTAACTGGATACGCCACACCGCACCATTCTGCGTCACGCGGCCCGGCACGGAGAACTGCTGCGCCAGGCGCTGCTGATACTGCTGCGCGCGGGTCTGATCGCTTACTGCGCCAACCTGCACCACATAGCTTCCGCTGGCCGCTGCGGCGGCGGCAGGCGCACTGGCAGCCGGTGCCGCGCTGTGAACGGTGCCCTGCACCGAACCAGGTGCCGTCACCGGGGAGTTACGCGTTGCAGGCGCAGCCGTCTGTGTAACCGGCTCTGTCTGGTTCACCGGCGTAGCGGCAGCAGGCTGGGTGGTGGTGTTCATTGCGGGCTGCGCGGCCTCGCTGCTCTCCAGCACGCCAGAGGCGAGCGGCGTTTGCGCGCCGAGGAAACCGCCGCTGCGCACCGGGGCACCGGTCGCATCATCGCTTTTCAGCGTATCGTTACTGATCGGCTGCACGTTAGCCTGCGTTTCCGCTGGCTGTGCGGCAATCGGCTGCATCGGCTGGGCTTCGTTCGGCTGCGGCGCAGCGCTCATGCCGCCCCCGCTCAAATCCGGGCGCGCGGGCAGGGCGTAGGTCTGCTGCGCCACTTTGGTACAGGCCATCCCCGGGCCAGAGAGCGAGCCATCCTGCGCGACAATAATCGGATCGATGCGCACTTTGGTGTTATTCGAGGTGTTCAGGCGATCGGCAGAGGCGCGCGACAGCGAGATAACGCGATCGCTGCCGTAAGGACCACGGTCGTTGATGCGCACCACAATCATGCGGCCGTTCGCCAGGTTGGTGATACGCGCATAGCTCGGAATTGGCAGCGTCGGGTGCGCGGCAGTAAGCTGCATCGGATCGAACGCTTCACCGGAGGCGGTCAGGTTGCTGCCCGGCTCGGCGTCATAGATGGCGGCAAAGCCCGCCTGGCTGAAGCGGGAGGGATCCTGCACGATGGTGTAGCGTTTACCGTCGCGCTCATAATCCTGATTCGCCGTGGCGTTAGGTGTTTCATAGCGCGGCTCAGCGCCGCTGATCTCCACCACCGGGCCGTTGCAGACCGCAGGCTGTGGCGCAACCATCGTCTGCTGCTGATTATCATTACTCGTACAGGCCGCCAGTAATCCTGCTGCTATACAGATCCCAGGCCAAAGCTTATGCATTGCGCACCTCTTAAACGTTCTTGGACAACATTTTTCTGTGGGTATGGATCGACATCACGATACCAAACCCGGCCATGAGTACGATGAGGGCGGAACCCCCGTAACTGATCAGCGGCAGCGGAACGCCTACCACCGGCAAGATACCGCTTACCATACCAATATTTACGAACACATATACGAACAGAATCAGCATCAAACCGCCAGCCATCACCCGGCCGAAGGTGGTTTGCGCCCGCGCGGCGATCCACAGCCCGCGCATAATCAACAGCAGGTAGAGCGCCAGCAGGATCAATATTCCTACCAGGCCCAGCTCCTCCGCCAGTACGGCGAAGATAAAGTCCGTGTGGCGCTCCGGCAGAAACTCCAGCTGTGACTGGGTGCCGTGCAGCCAACCTTTGCCGCTGAGGCCGCCGGAACCAATGGCGATTTTCGACTGAATAATATGGTAGCCCGCGCCGAGCGGATCGGTTTCCGGATCGAGCAGCATCATCACGCGCTGGCGCTGATAATCATGCATCAGGAAGAACCACATTATCGGAATAAAGGCGGCGACAAGCAGCGCGGCAATGCCGATTAGCCGCCAGCTCAGGCCGGAGAGGAACAGCACAAACAGCCCGGAGAGCACCACCAGAATCGAGGTGCCGAGATCCGGCTGCGCCGCCACCAGCAGGGTAGGGACGAAGATCAGCACCAGCGCAATGCCGGTATTTTTCAGCGATGGCGGGCAGACATCGCGGTTGATAAAGCGCGCCACCATCAGCGGTACGGCGATTTTGGCAATCTCCGAGGGCTGAAAACGCACCACGCCGAGATCGAGCCAGCGCTGCGCGCCTTTGGAGATAGCGCCGAAGGCGTCAACCGCAATCAGCAGGATAACGCAGAAGACATAGAGATATGGTGCCCAGCCTTCATAGACGCGCGGCGGCACCTGCGCCAGCACGACCATGACCACCAGCCCCATAGCGATTTGGCCGATTTTACGTTCGGTCATGCCGATATCCTGGCCGCTGGCGCTCCAGATAACGATCGCGCTGTAAAACAGCAGCGCGAGAATGATCAGCAGCAGCGCTGGGTCGAGATGGATCTTATCCCAGAACGATTTTTTGTTCGGATTATCCGTCATGATTATTGGTCCTCTGCCGCGGCCGTGGAGGGGTTTTCCGCCGGCAATTCGGTGTTGTTGTCGCCAAGCATAATGTGGTCGAGGATCTGCCGCATGATGGTACCCACGGCCGGACCTGCGCCGCCGTTTTCCAGAATCATGGCGACGGCGACCTGCGGATTGTCGTACGGGGCGAAAGCGGTCATCAATTTATGGTCACGCAGACGCTCGGCAATACGGTGGGCGTTATAGGTTTCGTTCGCCTTCAGGCCGAAGACCTGCGCGGTACCCGATTTCGCCGCCGCTTTGTAAGGCGCGTTGGCAAAATATTTGTGACCGGTGCCGTTAGGGCGGTTCGCGACGCCATACATGCCATCTTTGGCAATCTCCCAGTAGCCGGAGTGAATATCACCCACCGGTGGCTGTGTGGGCTGCTTCCACGGCACTTTTTTGCCATCCTCGACGGTGCTCATTAGCAGGTGCGGCACTTTTACGATGCCGTCATTAATCAGCGTCATCATCGCTTTGTTCATCTGGATCGGCGTCGCGGTCCAGTACCCCTGGCCGATGCCGACCGGGATGGTATCGCCCTGATACCAGGGTTTCTTGAAGCGCTTCAGTTTCCATTCGCGGGTTGGCATGTTGCCGGAGCGCTCTTCCGAAAGGTCGATGCCGGTGTAGTGGCCGTAACCGAACTTGCTCATCCACTCGGAGAGCCGATCGATGCCCATGTCGTAAGCAACCTGGTAGAAGAAGGTATCGGCGGACTCTTCCAGGGATTTGGTGACATTCAGATGCCCGTGTCCCCATTTTTTCCAGTCGCGATACCGTTTTTCGGAACCCGGAAGCTGCCACCAGCCGGGATCGAACAGGCTGGTATTGCGGGTGATCACCCCGGCGCTGAGCGCGGAGACCGCGACATAAGGCTTAACCGTTGACGCTGGCGGGTAGACGCCCTGGGTGGCGCGGTTAATCAGCGGCGTGTTCGGGTCATTGAGCAGCCCGGAGTAATCCTTGCTGGAGATACCATCCACAAACAGGTTCGGGTCGTAACTCGGCGTTGAGACCAGCGCCAGGATACTGCCGGTGCGCGGATCGGTCACCACGACCGCCGCACGGCTGCCGGCGAGCAGGGTTTCAATATACTGCTGCAGCTTAAGATCGAGCGTCAGGTAGATATCGTGTCCCGCCTGTGGCGGCACCTCTTTCAGCTGGCGGATCACGCGGCCCCGGTTGTTCACTTCCACTTCTTCATAACCGGTCTGGCCGTGCAGCACATCTTCGTAGTAGCGCTCGATGCCAAGCTTGCCGATATCGTGGGTTGCGGCATAGTTGGCAAGCTTGCCATCTTTATCCAGCCGCTCGACGTCTTTATCGTTGATTTTCGACACGTAGCCGATAACGTGGGTTAACGCAGAACCATAGGGGTAGTAGCGGCGTTTATAGCCTTTTACTTCCACGCCGGGAAAACGGTACTGGTTGACGGCGAAGCGCGCCACCTGCACTTCCGTGAGGTTGGTTTTCACCGGAATCGAGGTAAAGCGGTGCGAGCGCGCGCGCTCCTTTTTGAAGTTGGCGATATCGTCATCGTTCAGATCGACCACATCGCGCAGCGCGTCGAGGGTTTGCTGCACGTTATCGACCTTCTCCGGCATCATCTCCACCTGGTAGATGGTGCGGTTCAGCGCCAGCGGCGTGCCGTTGCGATCGTAAATAATGCCGCGACTGGGCGCGATGGGCACCAGTTTGATGCGGTTTTCGTTGGAGCGGGTTTGATAGTCCGCAAAGCGGACGATTTGCAGGTTATAAAGGTTGGCGATCAGCACGCCGGAAAGCAGCAATATCCCCGTAAAAGCGACTACTGCCCGGCGCACAAACAGCGCGGACTCAGCCGTATAGTCGCGAAAAGAGTTCTGTAATTTCATCCGCTGCTAAATCCGCCTAAGACTCGTTACTCACGGTGATAAGGATGGTTGGTCGTGATACTCCATGCGCGATACAGGCTTTCGGCAACCAGCACACGCACCAGCGGGTGAGGAAGTGTCAACGCAGAGAGCGACCAACTTTGTTCAGCTGCCGCTTTGCAGGCGGGAGACAACCCTTCCGGGCCGCCGATCAGCAGGCTGACATCGCGTCCGTCCTGCTTCCAGCGCTCCAGCTCATATGCCAGCTGCGGCGTATCCCACGGTTTGCCGGGGATATCAAGGGTGACGATGCGGTTTTTGCCGGCGGCGGCCAGCATCAGTTCACCCTCTTTATCGAGGATGCGCTTGATATCCGCGTTCTTGCCGCGCTTGCCGGCGGGAATTTCCACCAGCTCAAACGGCATATCTTTCGGAAAACGGCGCAGATACTCGGTAAAACCTGTCTGTACCCAGTCCGGCATTTTTGTGCCGACGGCGACGAGTTGCAGCTTCACGCATTAACCCCAGAGTTTTTCCAGCTCGTACAGACGACGGCTCTCTTCCTGCATGACATGGACCATGACGTCGCCCAGATCAACGACCACCCAATCGGCGGCGCTTTCACCCTCTACGCCCAGTGGCAGCATGCCCGCGGCGCGGGACTCCTGAACCACGTGATCCGCGATAGAAGCAACATGGCGGCTTGAAGTGCCGGTACAGACGATCATGCAATCGGTGATGCTCGATTTGCCCTGAACGTCAATGGCGACGATGTCCTGACCTTTCAGGTCGTCAATTTTGTCGATAACAAAATCCTGGAGTGCTTTACCCTGCAAGTGTTCCCCCTGGGTGAGTAAAAAATGTACTGGTCATAAACAGCCTGACATTATACCTGAAAGACGGCGAATGTCGGGACAAAAGTCCAGGCTTCGCGACATGAAAAGTGGGCTATCATCCCATCCTGGCCGCGCGATTGCATCGCCAATTTTGTAAAACAATTTCTGCGCGCGGAGAATAGCAGCCTGCGGGGTCCTGTCAATCACCGAATCACTACAGCTTAAAAGATGGATGAAAAAGCGGCTACTTATCGTCAGGATGCCAGACCGCACGGCTGTTTAGCACCCGCAGCGTGGCAAAATCGTCGCGCAGATCCACCCGGCTCCAGCAGCCCTGATCGATATGGAAATGCCACAGCGACGAGGCGGGCATACTCAATAAACGGGCAATCAGCAGGCTGATAACCCCCTGATGGCTGGCGATGAGCACATTTTTCTGCGTCTGTTTCAGATCCTGCAACAGCGTCACCACGCGCTCGACCCTGGCCGAAAAATCCTGAAAACCTTCACCATTAGTCGGAACCGCATGCTGCCAGTCGGTACACCATGCGGCGTAGCGCTCGGGATCGTCGTGCGTTAAATCGCGGTGGTGGCGCATCTCCCAGTCGCCAAAAAACATCTCATTGAGCAGGGGCGTGGTGTGAGTTTCGATATCGCGCGATGCCAGCACGCGCGCAGCTGTCTGCCGGGCGCGATCCAGTTCGCTGCAGAGCACATAATCGAAGGGCACGGCGTGGAGCAGGTCGTGAAGGGTTTGCGCCTGGGCTAATCCTTTTGGCGTTAAGGGCGTCGGGGCATGTCCGCTGTAGAGCCCGGCCACGTTCGCTTCAGTCTCGCCGTGGCGTATTAACCAGAGTCGCATACACTTCTCCTGTTGATCGCGCGGTTTAGCGGTAGAGGCCCTGCTGATGGATGTACTCAAGCACGGCAGCAGGCAGCAGATCGTCGCACGGCTCATCGTGCGCCAGCCGCTGGCGAATACGCGTGGCGGAGATATCAAACCACGGCGTTTCGGCAAGATAGATTTTACCGGCGGGCAGAGTGTGCAGATCCTCTACGCGGGTTGTAAGGTGTGCGTCCAGCCAGCGCTGGTGTGCCTCTTCGCGCATCGTGAGGGCATAACCCGGGCGGCGGCAGACAATCAGGTGGCAGTTATCAAGAATGGTGTCGTAGCGATGCCAGCTATGGAAAGTGAGCAGCGAGTCCTGGCCAATAATAAATGCCAGCGGAGCCTGCTCGCCAGACTCCTGCCGCCACGCCTGCAGCGTATCCGCGCTGTAGGAGGGCTCATCGCGCATCAGTTCACGCTCATCAAGGGTGAAGAGCGGTTTATCAGCGATTGCCAGCTCGACCATGGTTTTGCGCTGCTGGCTGTTCGCCTCCGGCTGCGGGCGATGGGGCGGCACATTATTGGGCATGATCGTCACTTTTGACAGGCTAATAAGATTTGCCAGCGCTTCCACCGGTTTCAGGTGACCGTAATGGACAGGATCGAAGGTGCCGCCAAACAGCGCTTGTAACTGTTTCATATCAACCATCAATAAAGATGTCAGCGAGGGCTTTGTGACAGAGTAGCAGAGAGAGCCCCTCCAGCTCCGCCCAGACCGACTGACCGTAATCCTGCTTGACGATCAGCTCAATACGGCTCAGCAGATGCACTGCCTGGCGAAGCTGATCGGCACTCAGCCGGTTCAGCGCCTCCGTGGTGGTGCCGCGGCGGTTTTGCCACACCCGGTGCTTATCAAACAGCGCGCGCAGCGGCATCTGCGTCATCTGGCGTTTCAGCGTGACCAGCAGCAGCAGCTCGCGTTGCACGGTACGCAGCAGGATCACCGGCTCGCACGCCTCCAGCCGCAGCTGGGTCAGAATATGCAACGCGCGCTTGCTCTTACCGGCCAGCAGGGCATCGACCCAGTGAAACGGTGTGAAGTGCGCGGCATCATTAACCGCCTGCTCGACGCGGGGCAGGGTGAGCTTGCCATCGGGCCACAGCAGCGCCAGGCGTTCGAGCGCCTGCGCCAGCGCCAGCAAATTCCCCTCGTAGCAGTAGCAGAGGAGTTGATTGGCGGCGTCGTCCAGTTCCAGTTTGTTCTGTTTTGCCCGTGCTGCCACCCAGCGTGGCAGGTTCGCCTGTTCGGGCGTCTGGCAACTGACCTGCACCACCTGCGTATTAAGCTGGCTAAGCCAGGCAGCGTTCTCCTGCGCTTTGGTAAGCTTATTGCCGCGCACAATCAGGATCAGATCCTCATGCAGCAGGCCAACCAGCTTTGCCAGCTGTTCGTTCATCGCGGCGTTCGGGCCGTTATCCGGCAGCTGTAACAGCAGGGTTTGTCGGCTGGCGAACAGGCTCAGCGCCTGGCAAATAGAGAAGATGGCATCCCAGTCGGTGCTGGCATCAAGCGAAAAGGTGTGGTGTTCCGTGAAGCCTTGCGTAGCGGCAACCTGCCGCACTGCATCCTGGCTCTCTTGCAGCAGTAACGGGTCGTTACCGAGCAGCAGATAGGCCGCGCGCAGCCCTTCATTGAGCTGCGCGCGGAGTTGTTCCGGATAAAGCCTGAGCATTAGCTACCTGGCGTTGCCGGGGCGGGCTTCACGCGTGAGGATGAAGATATCTCATTTTGCGTGTTTTTTTCGTCCGCCGTGCGCACGCTCGGCAACTGGCGAATCAGCTGCTCTGCGGCTTTGTTGTACATCTCCTGAACGATAATTTCCTGCTCGGCCGCTTTTGCCAGCGCCTTCTGCGGGTTATCGAAGAATGACCGGTACACTTTGGTGCTGATCGGATAGATATCGTGACCCGGGATCAGCACCGATGCGGTAACAGTCAGCACCATCTGATACTCTGCAGCCTGACCATTCTGGAACACGGATGCAGTATCATTCCCCATAAACACCGAGCCCAGACGCAGCGACGGCACATCCTGTCGCGTTGTGCTCTCATCCAGCAGCGTGACGCCATTGAGGCGCAGCTGGCTACGGATAGCGCGGCTCAGCGGTCCATTTGGATCGCCGGAGTTAAAGATCATCGTTTTCATTTCCGGCGGCACCTGAGTTGTGTTGCGCAGATGCCAGCCACATCCAGCGGTGACCAGCACCGCCAGGGTTACGAACAGTGTTGCCAGATATCGCACGCTTCCTCCCGCGCTTAACCAACGACCAGATTGAGCAGTTTGCCCGGTACATAAATCACTTTACGTACGGTAACGCCCTCAAGATATTTCGCCACCAGGTGCTCCTGGCCTGCGCGTTCACGAACCTGTTCTTCTGTCGCATCGACGGCGACGGTAATTTTACCGCGCACTTTGCCGTTGACCTGAACTACCACCAGCGTGGTGTTCTCAACCATCGCTTTCTCGTCGGCAACCGGCCACGGCGCGTTATCGATGTCGCCTTCGCCGCCCAGCTCCTGCCACAGCGTGAAGCTGGCGTGCGGGGTGAACGGGTTGAGCATACACACCACGGCCAGCAGCGCTTCCTGCATCAGAGCGCGATCCTGCTCGCTCTCCTGCGGCGCTTTCGCCAGCTTGTTCATCAACTCCATGATCGCCGCGATGGCGGTGTTGAAGGTCTGACGACGGCCGATATCATCGGAGACTTTGGCGATGGTTTTATGCACATCGCGGCGCAGCGCCTGCTGATCGTCATTCAGCGCAGCCAGATCCAGCGGCGCAACGGCACCCAGGGCAGTGTGTTCGTAGACCAGTTTCCAGACGCGTTTCAGGAAGCGGTTTGCCCCTTCCACGCCGGACTCCTGCCACTCCAGCGTCATATCTGCCGGGGAGGCGAACATCATAAACAGGCGCACGGTATCCGCGCCGTAACGCTCTACCATCTCCTGCGGGTCGATGCCGTTGTTTTTCGACTTCGACATCTTGCTCATACCGGTGTAGACCAGCTCATGGCCCGCGGCATCGGTCGCTTTCACGATACGGCCTTTCTCGTCACGCTCGACGATAGCTTCTTTCGGTGACACCCAGTTACGCTCGCCGCTTTCGCCGAGGTAGTAGAAGGCATCTGCCAGCACCATACCCTGACACAGCAGCTGTTTGGCTGGTTCGTCAGAGTTGACCATGCCCGCATCGCGCATCAGCTTGTGGAAGAAGCGGAAGTAGAGCAGGTGCATGATGGCGTGTTCGATACCGCCGATATAGATATCAACCGGCAGCCAGTAGTTCGCCGCGTTCGGATCCAGCATCCCTTCGTTGTACTGCGGGCAGGTGTAGCGCGCGTAGTACCAGGAGGACTCCATAAAGGTGTCGAAAGTATCTGTTTCGCGCAGCGCAGGCTGGCCGTTCACGGTGGTTTTCGCCCACTCCGGATCGGCTTTGATCGGGCTGGTAATGCCGTCCATCACCACATCTTCCGGCAGGATCACTGGCAGTTGGTCTTCTGGCGTCGGCATCACGGTGCCATCTTCAAGGGTCACCATCGGGATGGGGGCGCCCCAATAACGCTGACGGGAAACGCCCCAGTCGCGCAGACGGAAGTTCACCTTACGCTCACCGACGCCTTTCTCTGCCAGCTTGTCAGCAATGGCGTTAAAAGCGGCGTTGAAGTCGAGACCGTCAAACTCGCCGGAGTTAAACAGCACGCCTTTTTCGGTCAGCGCCTGGGCGCTGAGATCCGGCTCGCTGCCGTCGGCGTTCAGGATGACCGGTTTGATATTCAGCTGATATTTGCTGGCAAATTCGTAGTCGCGCTGGTCGTGACCCGGTACGGCCATCACCGCGCCGGTGCCGTACTCCATCAGCACAAAGTTCGCCGTCCAGACCGGAATCGCTTCGCCGGTCAGCGGATGAATCGCTTTCAGGCCGGTATCGACGCCTTTTTTCTCCATCGTCGCCATTTCGGCTTCCGCGACTTTGGTGTTGCGGCATTCATCGATAAAGCTCGCCAGCTCCGGGTTGCTCTGGGCAGCCTGCTGCGCCAGCGGGTGACCAGCGGCAACGGCCAGATAGGTCACACCCATAAAGGTGTCCGGGCGGGTGGTGTAAACGGTCAGCTTCTCATCGCTGTTCTGCACATCAAAGGTGATCTCCACCCCTTCAGAACGGCCGATCCAGTTACGCTGCATCGTTTTCACGGTATCCGGCCAGTGATCCAGTTTATCCAGATCGTTCAGCAGCTCGTCGGCATAGGCGGTGATTTTGATAAACCACTGCGGGATCTCTTTACGCTCAACTTTGGTATCACAGCGCCAGCAGCAGCCGTCGATAACCTGTTCGTTAGCGAGTACGGTCTGGTCATTCGGGCACCAGTTCACCGCAGAGGTTTTTTTGTAGACCAGCCCTTTTTTATAGAGCTCGGTGAAGAATTTTTGTTCCCAGCGGTAATATTCCGGGGTGCAGGTCGCCACTTCACGGCTCCAGTCGTAGCCGAAGCCCAGCATTTTGAGCTGGTTTTTCATGTAGGCGATATTGTCGTAGGTCCACGGTGCAGGGGCGGTTTTGTTTTTCACCGCGGCGCCTTCAGCCGGCAGGCCAAACGCATCCCAGCCAATCGGCTGCAGCACGTTTTTACCCAGCATGCGCTGGTAGCGGGCGATCACATCGCCAATGGTGTAGTTACGGACGTGGCCCATGTGTAGTCGGCCAGAAGGATAGGGAAGCATCGACAGGCAATAGTATTTCTCTTTGCTCTCGTCTTCGGTGACCTCGAATGTGCGCTTTTCTTCCCAGTGACGCTGTACGGTGGATTCTATCTCTTCCGGGCGGTATTGCTCTTGCATGGCAGCCAGTAGTCCTGTTTTTGCTACAGCTACAAATGTAGCGTTAATAGGTGGTTTTTAGTCGGCATAGCATAGCCCAAACGCCAGCCTCAAAACAGCCTTTCCGAAAAGCGCTGGTGAAATAGCCCTTCTCTGCGCCACATCACTTTTTCATCACGCAACAGACGGCTCGGCAGAGGCGGGGGAAATTAACGTCTATCATTAAAATGAATCACTTAACCGGAGGCGAAACGATGAACAAGGTTGCGCAATTTTACCGTGAACTGGTCGCTTCACTGACCGAGCGCCTGCGTAATGGCGATCGCGATATTGACGCATTGGTTGAACAGGCTCGCCTGAGGGTCACACAGACCGGTGAGTTAACGCGAACCGAGACGGATGAGTTAATGCGCGCCATTCGTCGCGATTTGGAAGAGTTCGCCCGCAGCTACAACGAAAGCCAGAGTGAGGTCACCGACGGCGTCTTTATGCGGGTGATTAAAGAGAGCATCTGGCAGGAGCTGGCGGATATTACCGATAAAACCCAGCTGGAGTGGCGCGAGGTATTTCAGGATCTGAACCACCACGGAGTCTATCACAGCGGAGAGGTAGTCGGGCTGGGGAACCTGGTTTGCGAGAAGTGCCATTTCCATCTGGCGGTCTACACGCCGGATGTGCTGCCGTTATGCCCGAAATGCGGCCACGATCAGTTCCAGCGCCGTCCGTTCGAACCTTAACAGCCAGCGCCTGCCCACATCGCGCGGGCAGGCGTAAGGGGATTAATGCAGGATCTTGGCGAGGAAGTCTTTTGCGCGATCCGATTTCGGATCGTTAAAGAAGGCATCCTTCTCCGAGTCTTCGACGATTTTCCCTTCATCCATAAAGATCACGCGGTTCGCCACTTTACGGGCGAAGCCCATTTCGTGGGTTACCACCATCATCGTCATCCCTTCGTTAGCCAGTTCGACCATCACGTCCAGCACTTCGTTGATCATCTCCGGGTCGAGCGCCGATGTCGGTTCATCAAACAGCATCGCTACCGGATCCATGCAGAGCGCACGGGCAATCGCCACGCGCTGCTGCTGACCGCCGGAGAGCTGTGCCGGAAACTTATTGGCGTGTGCCGTCAGCCCAACGCGCTCCAGCAGCTTCAGCCCTTTGTCGCGCGCCGCCGCTTTATCGCGTTTCAGCACTTTCACCTGCGCCAGCGTCAGGTTTTCGATAATCGACAGGTGCGGGAAGAGCTCAAAGTGCTGGAAGACCATCCCGACGTGGGAGCGCAGCTCTGCGAGGTTGGTCTTCTTGTCATTCACTTTGGTGCCATTTACCAGGATCTCGCCTTTCTGTACTGGCTCAAGGCCATTGACGGTTTTGATCAGCGTCGATTTACCGGAACCCGACGGGCCGCAAACTACCACCACCTCGCCCTTTTTCACTTCGGTGGAGCAGTCGGTCAACACCTGAAAGTGGCCATACCATTTCGAAACATTTTTCAGGGAAATCATTAGACGGTCCTTTTCTTCAGCCAGCTGACCAACAGCGAAGCACTCAAACTAATAACAAAATAGACAGCGCCAGCAAACAGGATCATTTCGACCTGCGTACCGTCACGCTCGCCAATCGTGGAGGCCGTGCGGAAGAAATCCGCCAGGCTCAGGACATACACTAACGAGGTGTCCTGGAATAAGACGATGCCCTGGGTAAGCAGCAGCGGTACCATGGCGCGAAACGCCTGCGGCAGAATAATCAGCTTCATCGACTGCCAGTGCGTCATGCCGAGCGCCAGCGCCGCGCTCGACTGCCCGCGGGAGATACTCTGGATCCCGGCGCGGATAATCTCCGAGTAGTACGCCGCCTCAAACATCGAGAAGGCGACCATCGCGGAGATAAGCCGGATATCGGTTTTCGGCGACAGGCCCAGCACGTTTTGCAGGAAACCCGGCACGATCAGATAGAACCACAGCAGCACCATCACCAGTGGAATCGAGCGGAAGACGTTAACGTAGCTTTTCGCGAACCAGCGCAGCGGCGCGAAGGTCGACAGACGCATCACTGCCAGCAGCGTGCCCCAGACGATACCGAACACAATGGCGATGGCGGTGATTTTCAGCGTCACCAGCAATCCCGCCCACAGATAGGGGAGGGAAGGGACGATTGAACTCCAGTCAAACTCATACATCGTTATTTGCCTCCCATATTGCCCGGCAGGCGGATTTTGCGTTCAACCAGGTTCATCACCAGCATAATCACGGCGTTAATCACCACGTAAGCGAGGGTAATGGCGGTAAAAGATTCCCATGCGTGGGCGGAGTAATCGAGCAGCTTGCCCGCCTGCGCCGCCATATCCACCAGACCAATGGTCGAAGCGATGGCCGAGTTTTTCACCAGATTCATCATCTCGGAGGTCATCGGCGGAACGATCACGCGGTAGGCATTCGGCAGCAGCACGTAGCGGTAGGTTTGCGGCAGCGTCAGGCCCATCGCCAGCCCGGCGTTCTTCTGCCCGCGCGGCAGCGACTGGATCGCGGCGCGCACCTGCTCGCAGACGCGAGCGGCAGTAAACAGCCCAAGGCAGACCATTGACGAGAGGAAGAACTGGATGTTGGGATCCAGCTCCGCTTTAAACCACATGCCGATATCTTCCGGCAGCAGCTCCGGCACCACGAGATACCAGGTAAAGAACTGCACAATCAGCGGCACGTTACGGAACAGTTCCACATATAAGGTGCCGATCCCGGAGAGGAAGCGGTTGGGAACGGTGCGCAGGATGCCAAACAGAGAGCCGACCAGGAAGGCGATAATCCAGGCCGTCACCGACAGGGCGATGGTGACCTGAAAACCGCTCCATAACCAGCCAAGATAGGTGGTGTTGCCGAACGGGGCCTGTTGCAGGAATATTCCCCAGTTCCAGTCTATGGACATAAATCTACTCCAGAAAAAAAAGGGTAGCAGCGCTACCCTCGAAGATTGTGTGAAGTGCGAATGTTCACGCTGAGTGGGGAACGGCCACTCAACGCATAGTCTGTCCGTGCAGCTTCGACAATCGAGAGGGCAGGTAAACCCGCCCCTAATGGTTGTAATTAGTTCAGAGCTTTGTCATTCGGTTCTTTGAACAGCGCTTTCATGTCGTCAGAAAGATCGAAGTTCAGGTTCATGTTTTTCGGTGGAATCGGGTTTTTAAACCACTTGGTGAACGATTTTTCCGCCGCACCGGAGGTCTGGTACTGCGCGATGGTCTCATCCATCAGCTTTTTAAATTCCGGATCGTTTTTACGCAGCATACAGCCATAAGCCTCTTTCGACTGCGGCGTGCCGACGATCTCCCAGTTATCCGGTTTCTTCGCCTTCGCTCGCTCGCCGGCCAGCAGGGCATCATCCATCATAAAGGCCACCGCGCGACCGCTCTCCAGCGTACGGAAGGAGTCGCCGTGATCTTTCGCGCTGATGATGCGCATATCCATCTTCTTCTCGTCGTTCAGCTTGTTAAGCAGGATCTCGGAGGTGGTGCCGGAGGTAACAACCACGGCTTTACCTTTCAGGTCGGCGAAATCTTTGATCGGGCCGCCTTTTTTGGTCAGCAGTCGGGTGCCAACCACGAAAATGGTGTCAGAGAAGGCTGCCTGTTTCTGGCGCTCGACGTTGTTAGTGGTGGAGCCGCACTCAAAGTCGAAGGTGCCATTTTGCAGCAGCGGAATGCGGTTCTGCGAGGTGACCGGGATCAGCTTAACGGCCAGATCCGGCTTGTTGAGCTTCTTCTTCACCGCTTCAACGATAGCGTTGGAGTAGTCTTGTGAATAACCGACAACTTTCTGTGTGTTGTCGTAATAGGAGAACGGTACGGAAGATTCACGGTGACCGACGACGATAACGCCGTTTTTGGCAATTTTATCCAGCGTCGATTGCTGAGCCGCTGCGTCGGCAGGCTTCGCCTCTTCGGCGTGTGCCAGACCGGCGGACAGTCCCATCACCAGCATGGCGGCGGCCAGTTTACGTAATTGCATATCCAGACTCCTTTATCGTCAGTGCGTAAAGCACAGTGATACCCGTTGTGTTGTTGTTATGTGCTGCTACATATTCGTGCAGTGTCGTGTGTGTTTGTTACATTTAGTCTGGCTTAATGTAAAGAATTTGCTGCGGTATTGTTTATTTTTGCGAGGCGCGCCGCACCGTTTAGAGGCAAAAATCTCACATTGCACCAGAATAGTGCTGCGACCGATCCCTGCCGGTGCGACCCGTTTACGCACGGGCAGATTTGGTCGTCACGGGGTAGATATAAGCAAGCGGCATGCCAGTTTGGTGGATGCAGAAGAAATTGCCGGATGGCGGCTTACGCCTTATCCGGCCTACGGGGAAGTGCGAAATTTGTAGGCCGGATAAGCGCAGCGCCATCCGGCAAAGGTATGAGTTCACTGCCGGATGGCGGCGTACGGGGAAGTGCGAAATTTTGTAGGCCGGATAAGCGCAGCGCCATCCGGCAAAGATATGAGGCCACTGCCGGATGGCGGCGTACGCCTTATCCGGCCTACGGGGAAGTGCGGAATTTTGTAGGCCGGATAAGCACAGCGCCATCCGGCAATCTAAGGCAGAAATTAACGACGGCGTTGACGCAGGCCCAACACCAGCGCGGCAAAGCCCAGCAGAACCGTGATAATCCACACCGGCCAGTTACCCATTCGCGCATACGGCGTTAACCCGCTGGTGGGCGTTACTTTCGCCGTCAGCACCTCGCGGGTGAACTGCGGCAGCATCGCCTGGATCTCCCCCCGCGGCCCAATCACGGCGGTAATGCCGTTATTGGTGCTGCGCAGCAGCGGGCGCGCCAGCTCCAGCGAACGCATACGCGCCATCTGGAAGTGCTGCCATGGCCCAATCGACTTACCAAACCAGGCATCGTTGGAGATGGTCAGCAGGAAATCGGTGTCCGGACGGAAGTTATCCCGCACCTGCTCGCCGAGAATAATCTCGTAGCAGATCGCCGCCGTCAGTTTTAAACCATGAGCCGACAGCGGTGCCTGCACATAAGAGCCGCGGCTAAAGGATGACATTGGCAGATCGAAGAAGGGCGCGAGTGGTCGCAGAATCGACTCCAGCGGCACAAACTCGCCAAACGGCACGAGGTGATTTTTATTGTAGCGATCCGTTGAGCGATAGCTGTACGGGCTGCCGGTCCCCAGCGTAATTGCCGCGTTGTAAGTGTCGTAGCGATTCTGTTGATTGAGACGCGCATCAACAATACCGCTGATCAGCGTGGCATTGTTCGCCCGCAGGGTTTTATCCATCTGGTTGAGAAAACCCTGCTGATTAATCTCCAGATCCGGGATTGCCGACTCCGGCCAGATAATCAGCTGCGACTTGCCCAGCACCTGCTCAGTCGCTCCGGCATAAATCTTCAGCGTATTGAGCAACTCACCCGCGTCCCACTTCATCGACTGCGGAATATTGCCCTGCACCATCGTCACCTGGGTGGTGCGATCCGGCAGCAGCTGATACCACTGAATAAAACGCAGCGGGAAGGGGAGGGCGAAGAGCACAACCGCCGCCGCCAGCGGACGCCAGTTACGGGTTGCCAGCGCCAGCACCAGCAGGCCGCTCACCACCATCAGCAGGATATTAATCGACTCGACGCCGAGCACCGGTGCCAGGCCTTTCAGCGGGCCGTCAATCTGGCTGTAGCCAAACTGCAGCCACGGGAAGCCGGTCAGCACCCAGCCGCGCAGGAACTCGGTGATCTGCCACACCACCGGCGCGGCAACTGCCACGCGCAGCCAGCTGGTTTTTGGCCACAGGCGCGCGAGCAATCCGGCAAACAGGCCGGTATAGAGCGAGAGATAAGCCGCCAGCAGCGCGACGATAAAGACGTTGATGGGGCCAGGCATGCCGCCAAATTGCGCGATGCTGACATAGACCCAGTGCACGCCGCTGCCAAACAGGCCAAGCCCCCAGGCGTAGCCAATCCAGGCGGCCTGTAACGGACGGCGGTTAAGGGTTAAGCCCTGCAGGCCCATCAGGGAGAGAAGCGCGGCGGGCCAGAGGTCATAAGGTGAAAAAGCCAGCGTTCCGCTGGCTCCGAACAGTAACGCCAGCAGCAGACGGACGCGCTGGCGCTCAAACAAGGCGGCAAATACCATTTACATTACTCATCCAGTTTCGGTTGCGGAGAATCATCCGGCATTCTGACATGGACCTGAATAATACGTCGACTGTCTGCCATAGCGACTTTGAATTGGTAACCATCAATGTCGATAGATTCGCCGCGCGCGGGGAGGTGACCAAACGCCTGCATCACCAGACCGCCAATGGTATCGACCTCTTCATCGCTGAAGTGGGTACCGAAGGTGTCGTTAAAGTCTTCAATCGGCGCCAGCGCGCGCACCGTCCAGGTGTGACGGCTCAGCTGGCGGAAATCGATATCCTCTTCTTCGTCATACTCATCTTCGATTTCGCCGACGATCAGCTCAAGAATATCTTCGATAGTGACCAGACCGGAGACACCACCAAACTCATCAATAACGATAGCCATGTGGTAGCGCTGGGAACGGAACTCTTTGAGCATGCGGTCAACGCGCTTGCTCTCCGGTACCACCACTGCCGGGCGTAACACTTTTTCCATGCTGAATGCTTCGGCATCGCTGCGCATAAACGGCAGCAGATCCTTGGCCATCAGAATCCCTTCGATATGATCTTTGTCTTCGCTAATGACCGGGAAACGCGAGTGGGCAGACTCGATAATGACATCGAGACACTCGTCCAGCGTCTGGTTGCGTTTCAGGGTGATCATTTGTGAACGGGGGATCATGATGTCGCGTACGCGCTGGTCCGCAATATCCATCACCCCTTCGAGCATGTCGCGCGTATCTTCATCGATAAGCTCGTTCTGCCCGGAGTCTCGGATCAGAGCCAGTAATTCATCACGGTTTTTCGGTTCGCCGTGAAAGAGCTGGCTGAGTAAAAGGGAGAAGAATCCCTTTTTGCTGGTGGTGTTGTCGCTACTGTGTGAGTTATCGTCGCTCATGGCGTCGTGTGGGTTCTCATGTTGGTTGAATTGTCGCTCGTCACGCGTAAACTCAGCGCCGGACGGCATTTTGTGCCAATGCGCCAGCGAACTGGCGCACAGACTACTCCTTCTCGGAAATGTACGGATCCTCATAGCCCAGAGCAAGCATTATCTCTGTCTCGATCCCTTCCATCTCTTCCGCTTCCTCATCCTCGATATGGTCATACCCCAGCAGGTGTAAGCTGCCGTGGATCACCATATGCGCCCAGTGGGCTTCGAGGGGTTTAACCTGTTCGAGCGCCTCCTGCTCAACCACCTGGCGGCAGATGATCAGGTCGCCCAGCAGCGGCATTTCGATGCCGGGCGGCGCTTCGAACGGGAAAGAGAGCACGTTGGTCGGCTTATCTTTACCGCGATAGGTCAGGTTCAGCTCGTGACTCTCTGCGCTGTCGACCAGACGGATGGTCACTTCCGCTTCCGGCTGAAACTGCGGGATCACCGCATCCAGCCACGCCTGAAACTGCGCTTCATCCGGCAGGCCGTTGTTATCTTCGCAGGCCAGCTGTAAATCGAGGATCACCTGACTCATTTCTGCTCCTGATCCTGGGCTTCGCGCTTACGCTCGGCGGCCAGTTCTGCTTTCCGTTTCTGCTCCGCTTCTTCCCATGCTTCATAAGCGATAACAATGCGTGCTACCACCGGGTGGCGCACCACGTCTTCGCTGTGGAAGAAGTTGAAGCTGATCTCATCGACATTCGCCAGCACTTCGATAGCGTGGCGCAGGCCCGATTTGGTGCTGCGCGGCAGGTCAATCTGTGTGACGTCGCCGGTGATCACCGCTTTCGAGTTGAAGCCAATACGCGTCAGGAACATCTTCATCTGTTCGATGGTGGTGTTCTGGCTCTCATCGAGAATGATAAAGGCATCATTCAGGGTGCGACCGCGCATATAGGCGAGCGGGGCGACCTCAATGACGTTGCGCTCCATCAGCTTCTCAACGCGCTCAAAGCCGAGCATCTCGAACAGCGCGTCATAGAGCGGGCGCAGGTAAGGGTCGACCTTCTGGCTGAGATCGCCGGGCAGGAAGCCGAGTTTTTCACCCGCTTCCACCGCCGGGCGGGTCAGCAGAATGCGACGCACTTCCTGGCGCTCAAGCGCATCCACGGCGGCTGCGACTGCGAGGTAGGTTTTACCCGTACCCGCCGGGCCAACGCCGAAGGTGATGTCATGATCGAGCACGTTAGCGATGTACTGCGCCTGGTTCGGCGTGCGTGGCTTAATTACGCCGCGCTTGGTCTTGATGTTGACCGCTTTACCGTACTCCGGCACGCTCTCGGCGCTCTGCTCCAGCACGCGCGCTTCTTTGATCGCGAGATGGATCTGGTTCGGCTCGATGTCCTGGGTCTGACCGCGCATCGGCGCAGTATCGACATACAGCGTGTGCAGAATATCGGCAGCCGCATTGACGCAAATTTCGCGTCCGGTGAGTTTGAAGTGATTATCGCGGCGGTTGATTTCGATGCCCAGTCGCCGCTCCAGTTGTTTGATGTTGTCGTCAAACGGGCCGCACAGACTTAGCAGACGTGCGTTGTCCGCTGGCTCAAGGGTGATTTCACGCGTATCTATGTTCAAACTGTTCCTCTTTGATATGTGTCGCCATAGCGTCTCTCTGGCAAGTATTTACGGCATAGCCAGAAGTCGCAAGCATCAGACAGCATGTTGGGGTGATCGCGGGGAAAAGCAAGGCCTGCCAGAAATGGCAGGCCTGAGGTTTTACGGCTGATAAGTACCTACGCCAAGCTCGTTCTCTTTACGGGTACGGGCGATCACCGAAGCCGGAGATTCCGCAACGCGCAGCCCCATCTCCTCTTCGGTACGCACCAGCACGCCGCGCAGGGAGTTGGTATAAACATCCACGATCTCGACGTCGACAAACTTGCCGATCATCTCCGGCGTGCCTTCGAAGTTCACCACGCGGTTGTTCTCGGTACGACCGGACAACTCCATGATGCTCTTACGCGAAGTACCCTCCACCAGAATACGCTGCGTGGTGCCCAGCATGCGGCGGCTCCAGGCCATCGCCTGCTGGTTAATACGGTCTTGCAGGATATAGAGACGCTGCTTCTTCTCTTCATCCGGCACGTCGTCAACCATATCGGCAGCCGGGGTGCCCGGACGCGCAGAGAAGATAAAGCTGTAGCTCATGTCAAAATTGACGTCGGCAATCAGCTTCATGGTCTTCTCAAAGTCGTCGGTGGTTTCGCCCGGGAAGCCGACGATAAAGTCGGAGCTGATCTGAATATCGGGACGCGCCTCGCGCAGCTTACGAATGATCGCTTTATACTCCAGCGCGGTATGGGTACGTCCCATCAGGTTCAGTACGCGGTCGGAACCGCTCTGCACCGGCAGATGCAGGAAGCTCACCAGCTCCGGCGTATCGCGATAGACATCAACGATATCGTCGGTGAACTCAATCGGGTGGCTGGTGGTAAAGCGAATACGGTCAATACCGTCAATCGCGGCGACCAGACGCAGCAGATCGGCAAAAGTGCCGGTTGTGCCATCATAATTTTCACCGCGCCAGGCGTTAACGTTCTGGCCAAGCAGGTTCACTTCACGCACACCCTGCGCCGCCAGTTGGGCGATCTCAAACAGGATGTCGTCGGAAGGACGGCTCACCTCTTCGCCGCGGGTGTAAGGCACCACGCAGTAGGTGCAATATTTGTTGCACCCTTCCATGATCGAGACAAAGGCGGTCGGGCCTTCGGCGCGAGGCTCCGGCAGGCGGTCGAATTTTTCAATTTCCGGGAAGCTGATATCGACGACCGGGCTGCGGTTGCCGCGCACGGAGTTGATCATCTCCGGCAGACGGTGCAGGGTCTGCGGCCCGAAAATGATGTCGACATAGTGGGCGCGCTGGCGAATGTGATCGCCCTCCTGCGAGGCCACGCAGCCGCCGACGCCAATAATCAGCTCCGGGTTTTTCTCTTTCAGCAGCTTCCAGCGGCCCAACTGATGGAAAACTTTCTCCTGGGCTTTTTCGCGGATTGAGCAGGTATTGAGCAGCAGCACATCCGCTTCTTCCGCAACCTCGGTCAGTTGATAGCCGTGGGTGGCATCCAGCAGATCGGCCATCTTTGATGAATCATATTCGTTCATCTGACAGCCCCAGGTTTTAATATGGAGTTTTTTTGTCATCGACTTGCTCTTGCGTAAGTTCGTATACCCGGAGTATGACGGGTATAAGCCAGGATTGCAGGCCGCGTATTGTAATGCTTTGGTTGCGCCCTGACCAGTATGACGGTTGGCGGGGCGGCAAGAGCGCAAAAATCCGGTAGACTTAGGCCATTCATCTAAAAGGACACTTCGCCATGACAAATCACTCCACAGAGGTCGCTATTGTTGGCGGCGGTATGGTCGGCGGGGCGCTGGCGTTAGGGCTGGCGCAACAGGGTTTTGCCGTCACGGTAATTGATAAACAGATTCCTGCGCCCTTTGATGCCAGCGCGCCGCCGGATGTGCGCATCTCGGCGATCAGCGCCGCTTCGGTCGAGCTGCTGCGCGGATTGGGCGTCTGGGAGAGCATCGAGGCGATGCGTTGCCACCCCTACCGACAGCTGGAGACGTGGGAGTGGGAAAACGCGCATGTGCTGTTTGACGCCAGCGAGCTGAAGCTGCCGCTGCTCGGCTATATGGTGGAAAACAGCGTTCTGCAGTACGCCCTATGGAAAGCGTTGCAGGCGCATCCGCAGGTGACGCTGAGCACAGAGACGCTGAGCGGGCGTGAAGCCAGTGAGGGCAGCCAAACCCTAAGTTTTGAAAATGGCGATACGTTAACGGCACAACTACTGATTGGTGCGGATGGCGCCAACTCCTGGGTGCGTCAGTCGGCCGGGATCGGGATTCACGCCTGGCAATATGATCAATCCTGCATGCTGATAAGCGTCGAGTGTGAGCAGGAGGCGGGCGAGTCGACCTGGCAGCACTTTACGCCGAACGGGCCGCACGCCTTTTTACCGCTTTATGATCGCTGGGCGTCGCTGGTGTGGTACGACACGCCTGCGCGCATTCGCCAGTTACAGACCCTCTCCATGACGCAGCTGGAGCAGGAGATCGCCCGCAACTTTCCGCCGCGGCTGGGGCGCGTTAAAGCGGTCTCTGCGGCGTCGTTCCCGCTGGTGCGTCGCCATGCGCTGAAATATGTGCAGCCGGGGCTGGCGCTGGTGGGCGATGCGGCGCACACCATTCATCCGCTGGCAGGGCAGGGTGTCAATCTTGGTTATCGCGACGTTGATGCGCTGCTGGATGTGCTGTCGCGCGCCCGCAGCCACGGTGAAGCCTGGGCCAGCCGCGAGGTACTGCAACGCTACCAGACGCGGCGCAGGGCGGATAACTTCATTATGCAGAGCGGGATGGATCTCTTTTATGCCGGGTTCAGTAACGATCTTGGCCCGCTGCGCGTGTTACGCAATATTGGCCTGATGGCGGCAGAGCGCGCCGGAGGGTTGAAACGCCAGGCGCTGAAATACGCCTTAGGCCTGTAAGAAAGCGCGAGCGACAGGCCGCTCGCGCACACTGTTACGGCACCGAGAGCATCCTGTCGAGTGCCGTCTTCACCTGTTTGTTGTCAACGAAATAGGCCTGATAGCCTGTTGTCGCATCAATCTCCTGTAACGCCCATTTCCCTGCGTGCACGTCGCTGATGGCGCGCGCTGTGCGGTAGAGCGGTATCAGCAGCAGAACCAGCATGGTGCCCGCCGCCAGCCCTTCATAACTCACCAGCGGATTGGCGCGTGCCTGGTCGATCAACATCGCGATGGCCGCGAGTTGGATCAGCGCTCTTGCGATAAAACCGCGTATAAAAAACTGGCGCAGCCGCTCAGGCGTGGCGAAACAGGGGTTTTTCAGCGAGGCGCGCTTCTCATGCACCGGAATCCCCTGCACGTAGACCATCCAATCCTCGCGCTCTTTTATCAACGTTGCTTTGCCGTTCTCGCTCAGGATATGCAGGCGCATGGAGACCAGCACCGGAAACAGCAGCCCGATAACCAGAAAATAGAGGATTGGCGCGGTCAGGCCGAGAAATGTTGCAGCAATAACCGCGAACACCAGCAGCAGGTGATAGGGAGAGTAAAACCACAGAGCCGTAGTTTGGTAATTCATGGTGCGCACCGACGGGGGAAAGATGGCTCAAATTAGCATGCCGTTCAGGCGCTTAACAGCTACTGATTGTCAGGAGGCAGAAAACAAAAAAGCCCGCCGAAGCGAGCTTTTTTGTTTTGATTGGCTGGGGTACGAGGATTCGAACCTCGGAATGGTGGAATCAGAATCCACTGCCTTACCGCTTGGCGATACCCCAAAAGTGCGCTTGCCGGAACAAACGTCTTTGAAGTTGGCTGGGGTACGAGGATTCGAACCTCGGAATGGTGGAATCAGAATCCACTGCCTTACCGCTTGGCGATACCCCAACAAATCTTTTTCGGTTTAATGCCTGAGCATTACGCCTTGAATATGGTGGCTACGACGGGAATCGAACCTGTGACCCCAGCATTATGAGTGCTGTGCTCTAACCAGCTGAGCTACGTAGCCAAATTTTACTGCTTACCCAGTCATCGACTGGCTGGGGTACCTGGATTCGAACCAGGGAATGCCGGTATCAAAAACCGGTGCCTTACCGCTTGGCGATACCCCAACGACTAACGCGTTAACACGCAGGAGTCGAAGAAGAGATGGCTGGGGTACCTGGATTCGAACCAGGGAATGCCGGTATCAAAAACCGGTGCCTTACCGCTTGGCGATACCCCATCCGTGCAACGCTTCTTTGGGAATGGTGCGGGAGGCGAGACTTGAACTCGCACACCTTGCGGCGCCAGAACCTAAATCTGGTGCGTCTACCAATTTCGCCACTCCCGCAAAAAAAGATGGTGGCTACGACGGGAATCGAACCTGTGACCCCAGCATTATGAGTGCTGTGCTCTAACCAGCTGAGCTACGTAGCCATCTTTTTTTCGCGTTACCTTATCGGCGTTGCGGGGCGCATTATGCGTATTGAGCCTGAGAGCGTCAACACCTTTTTCATCGAAAATTGCCGGAATGTGACTGTTTGGTTAGGTTGCGAACAGCATGTCGCTTTATTCAGCAAAAAACGATTTTCTGCGTGAAATCAGCGACACAAAAACAACAGGCCCCGCAGGGCCTGTATGCATAACCATCGCTCATCAGTAGGCTGACTGGTGAACACCAATAGCGCGGCCCGATGGATCGTTCATGGTTTTGAACGCTTCGTCCCATTCGAATGCTTTAGCCGATGAACAGGCTACGGACGGACCGCCCGGCACACACTCGGCGGCACTGGCGACCGGGAACAGCTCTTCAAAGATTTCACGGTACAGATAAGCCTCTTTCGACGAAGGGGTGTTATACGGGAAGCGGTAGCTGGCGGTCGCCAGTTGCTGATCCGTCACCTGCTGCGCCGCCACCTCTTTCAGGGTGTCGATCCAGCTGTAGCCCACGCCGTCGGAGAACTGCTCTTTCTGACGCCACGCCACGCTTGCCGGCAGGTAGGATTCAAAACATTCGCGAAGGATATGTTTTTCCATCTTACCGTTGCTGCCGCACATCTTATCCTGCGGGTTGATGCGCATCGCCACGTCGAGGAAGTTTTTATCGAGGAACGGCACGCGCGCTTCCACGCCCCAGGCGGACATTGCTTTGTTGGCGCGGGCGCAGTCAAACATATGCAGCGCCTGCAGTTTACGTACCGTCTCTTCGTGCAGCTCTTTGGCATCCGGCGCTTTATGGAAATAGAGATAGCCGCCAAACACTTCGTCAGAGCCCTCGCCGGAGAGCACCATTTTGATGCCCATCGCTTTGATTTTGCGCGACATCAGATACATCGGCGTCGAGGCGCGAATGGTGGTTACGTCATAGGTTTCAATGTGATAGATCACATCGCGGATCGCATCCAGACCCTCCTGCACGGTGAAGTGAATTTCATGGTGCACGGTGCCGAGATGGTTCGCCACTTCCTGCGCCGCTTTCAGATCCGGCGCGCCCTTCAGGCCGACGGCGAAAGAGTGCAGCTGCGGCCACCAGGCTTCTGATTTCTCCTGGTCTTCCACGCGGCGGGCGGCGAATTTTTTGGTGATCGCAGAGATAACCGAGGAGTCCAGCCCGCCGGAGAGCAGCACGCCATAGGGCACGTCGGACATCAGGTGGCTCTTCACCGCATCTTCCAGCGCCTGGCGCAGCACCTCTTTGTCGGTAACGTTATCTTTTACGGCGTCATAAGAGAACCAGTCGCGCTGATAGTAGGAGCGGATTTCGCCCTCTTTGCTCCACAGATAGCTGCCCGCGGGGAACTCTTTAATGGTGCGGCAAACCGGCACCAGCGCCTTCATTTCAGAAGCAACATAGAGGTTGCCGTGTTCGTCATGGCCCATATAGAGCGGGATGATGCCGATATGGTCGCGGCCAATCAGGTAAGCATCCTGTTCACTGTCGTAAAGCACGAAGGCAAACATGCCCTGCAATTCGTCAAGGAATGCTGGCCCTTTTTCCTGATAGAGCGCGAGGATCACTTCGCAGTCGGATCCGGTCTGGAAGGCGTAGCGGTCGCCGTACTCTGCGCGCAGCGCCTGGTGGTTATAAATTTCACCGTTAACGGCCAGCGCATGTGTTTTTTGTTGGTTATAGAGCGGCTGTGCACCGGCGTTGACGTCGACAATCGACAGACGCTCGTGGGAGAGAATCGCTTTGTCACTGGCATAAACGCCGGACCAGTCCGGGCCGCGGTGGCGCATCAGACGGGATAATTCGAGCGCTTTTTTACGTAATTCGCCTGCGTCGGTTTTGATATCCAGTACGCCAAAAATTGAACACATAGACTTCTCCGTTAACCTTGAGGGCATTGCTGTAATGTTGTGTGCTTGTAGCCAAAATGCCGCAAAAGACGGGCAGGGCGCAAGCCTTTTAGCGGCAGGAAATGAAAAAGTGCAACGGTGATTAATGAATGCTGAAAATTGCGTATGTATTGCGCTGGTTTATTGATGATTCTTCAAAATTAAGCGGTGTTTATTAAACGAAGCGGTTTTTTTGTGGCGGCAAAAATAAAAAACCACGCCCAAAGGCGTGGTTACGTTCAGATAACATCAATTTCGGCGACCGAGGGGTAAATCCACGATGGCCTGAACGGCATGCTGTCGATATCGTCGAGCCGCGAGACGCCGGAGAGCACCAGGATGGTCTCCAGGCCGGCCTGGAAGCCAGCCAGAATGTCTGTGCGCAGGTTATCGCCAACAATCACCGTCTGCTCCGAGTGCGCCTGCATGGTGTTCAGCGCGGCGCGAATGATCCACGGGCTCGGTTTGCCAACGTAGAAGGGCTTGCGGCCAGAGATCTTCTCAATACCCGCGCAGAGCGCGCCGCAGGCGGGGTAGAAGCCGCGGCCGTGCGTGTCCGGGTTGGTCGCGATAAAGCGTGCGCCGTTGGCGACGAAGAAGGCCGCGCGGTGCATCATCTCCCAGTTATAGGAGCGGGTTTCGCCGACGATGACAAAATCCGGGTTGATGTCGGTAATGGTAAAGCCAGCTTTATAAAGCTCATGAATCAGTGCGCCTTCGCCGACGACATAGGCTTTTTTCCCCTCCTGGCGCTTGAGGAAGTCTGCCGTTGCCATCGCCGAGGTGTAAAAGACGCTGGCGGGCACATCAATTCCCGCCGAGGCAAAGCGGTTAGCCAGATCCTGACCGGTCTGAGAAGGGTAGTTAGTCAGCAATACCAGCGGCATCTCTTTCTCAAGGATGCGGGTAACAAACTCGGCAGCGCCGGGAACGGCAACGTTATCGTGCATCAGCACGCCATCAATATCGCAGATTACATTCTGAATGGTCATGGAGTGTCCGGATAAAAAAATAAGTGTTAACTATAAACCCTGTCAGTTTTCCAGCAACCGCTGGAGCAGCAGACCGTTCAGCATCGCCCGTTTCACCAGCGCGAAGGCGCCAATCGCAGAGCGGTGATCGAGGGTGGAGGGCACAACCGGCAGATTTTTGCGAAACGCCTTCAGTGACTGCGTGTTAATACAGGCTTCAATGGCGGGCAGCAGGATCTTTTCCGCTTCAACGATCTCGCCGGCAATCACCACTTTTTGCGGGTTGAAGAGGTTAATGGCGATAGCGATAGTTTTACCGAGATGACGCCCGACGTACTCAATCACTTCGCAGGCCAGCGCATCGCCTTTGTTAGCGGCTTTGCAGATAGCCTTGATTGAGCAATCCTCCTCTTTCAGGCGGCTCTGATAACCCTGCTGTAACAGATGGCGGACTCGCTGCTCAATGGCGGCATTGGCGGCAATCGTCTCCAGGCAACCGAAGTTACCGCAGTGGCATCGTTCGCCGAGGGGTTCTACCTGCACGTGACCAATTTCGCCGACGTTACCGTTGCGACCGATAAAGATGCGGCCGCTGGAGATGATCCCGGCACCGGTGCCGCGGTGCACGCGCACCAGAATGGAGTCTTCACAATCCTGGCTTGCGCCAAAATAGTGCTCGGCCAGCGCCAGGCTGCGAATATCGTGCCCAACGAAACAGGTCAATTTGAAGCGTTTTTCCAGCGCCTCAACCAGCGCCCAGTTCTCCACCTGAATATGCGGCATATAGCGGATTACGCCGCTCTCCGGATCGACCAGCCCCGGCAGGATCACCGAAATGGCGATCAGCTCGCGGATTTTACGCTGGCTGGCGTCGATAAACTGGCTGATGGTGTTGAGCAGCGCGTGCTCCAGCGTCTCCTGGGTGCGCTCCGGCAACGGGTAGTGCTCTTCGGCCAGCACCTTGCTGCTCAGATCGTAGAGCGTGAGGGTGGTGTCGTTGCGCCCGAGGCGCACGCCGATGGCCTGAAAATTGCGGGTTTCGGTAATAATGGAGATGGCGCGGCGGCCCCCGGTGGAGGCCTGCTGATCGACTTCTTTGATCAGCCCGCGTTCAATCAGCTGACGCGTGATTTTTGTCACGCTGGCGGGTGCAAGCTGGCTCTGCTCGGCAATCTGTATGCGTGAGATGGGGCCGTGTTGGTCAATCAGGCGGTAAACCGCCGCACTGTTAAGCTGTTTTACGAGGTCAACGTTACCAATTTGAGCTTGTCCGCCTGATGTCATACCGTCTCTTTATGCAGTGGCGACCTCGTTACCATTAACGATGGTCTTGATAATTTCATAATCACGCGTAAATGCGGTCAGGTTCGCCACCTTGCCTGCGGCGAGAGTGCCCAGCTTTTTGTCAACGCCAATGGCGCGAGCCGGGTAGAGCGTGGCCATACGCAGCGCTTCGTCGAGCGCAATACCGACATGCTCGACCAGGTTACGCACCCCTTCGATCATCGTCAGGGCCGACCCACTCAGCGTTCCGTTTTCATCTACGCACAATCCATTCCGGTAGTATATTGTTTTGCCAGCAAAAATGAACTGATCAATATGTGCACCTGCGGGCGCGGTTGCATCGGTAACCAGACAGAGCTTGTCCCCCTTCAGCCGCTTCGCATTGCGAATATTAACGTAGTCGACATGCAACCCATCGGCAATCACGCCACAGTAAACATCTGTGTCATCAAGCACGGCGCCCGCCAGCCCCGGCTCGCGTCCGGTGATGTACGGCATGGCATTATAAAGATGGGTGGCGAAGGTGATACCGGCGCGGAAACCGGCTTTCGCCTCGTTCAGCGTGGCGTTGGAGTGACCGGCGGAAACCACAATCCCCGCGTCGGCAAGCTTGCGGATCACCTCACATCCTGCCACTTCGGGGGCTAAGGTGATTTTTGTGATCACATCCGCGTTTTGACATAAGAAATCGACCAGCGCCGCATCCGGTTTGCGCACGAAGTCGGGATTGTGGGTCCCTTTCTTGATGATGTTGAGCCACGGCCCTTCCAGGTGCAGGCCCAGCGCCTGGTTCGGGTATTTTGCCAGGTAGTCGCGCATCACCTGCACACCCTGCTTCATCAGGTCATCGCTGGTGGTAATCAGCGTCGGCAGGTAGCTGGTGCAGCCGGACTTCTCGTTAGCGCGCTGCATGATCTCCAGCGTCTCAACGCTGACAGCTTCGGCGGTATCGTTAAACTGCACGCCGCCGCAGCCGTTGAGCTGCACATCAATAAAACCAGGGGCGAGGAGGGCACCATTCAGCGAACGTTGTTCAATATCCGCTGGTAGCTCAGCCTGTGGGCAAAGGCGTTCAATCAGGCCATCGGCTACAACGAGCGCATGGTCATCCAAAATTTCATGGCCGGTGAAGATTCGGCAATGAGTTAAAGCATACATAACAACCCCCGGTTAACGATGAGTGCCGCTCCGCAGTGGCCTGCGAAGCGGAAACAGACTTACAGACCTTTAATATTTTCCGCTTCTAACTCGTTGAAGTATTTCAGCGTTTTGACTTTCAGCTCCATCGTGGACGGCTCGTCGCAGACGATGACCGCTTTCGGATGCAGCTGCAGGCAGCTGATGGTCCACATATGGTTGACGTTACCCTCAACGGCCGCCTGCA
The DNA here is from genome assembly GCF_016516575.1 of Kosakonia sp. S57. Lineage (NCBI taxonomy): Bacteria > Pseudomonadati > Pseudomonadota > Gammaproteobacteria > Enterobacterales > Enterobacteriaceae > Kosakonia > Kosakonia sp. S57. Next base: position 86,344 of record NZ_JACVUL010000019.1, read on the forward strand.
GTGCCTGCGCCTTAACGTTGCCCAGCACCAGAATCATCACCTCTTCGGCATCGAGCAGCGTGCCAACGCCTACGGTCAGGGCATATTTTGGCACCTGATTAACATCGCCGTCGAAGAAGCGCGAGTTCGCTATACGGGTATCGTGGGTTAACGTTTTAATACGCGTACGCGATGCCAGCGACGACGCCGGTTCGTTAAAAGCGATATGACCATCGTTGCCCACACCGCCCATAAACAGGTGAATTTTGCCGTAAGCGCGAATTTTTTCTTCGTAACGACGGCATTCTGCGTCAATATCGGGCGCGTTTCCATCGAGCAGGTTAATGTTTTCAGCAGGAATATCAACGTGATCGAAGAAATTACGGTGCATAAAGCTGTGGTAACTCTCCGGATGATCCTTCGGCAGGCCTACATATTCGTCCATGTTAAAGGTGACGACATGCTTAAAGCTGACCTGGCCCGCTTTGTGCATTTCAACTAATGCTTTGTAGGCCGTAAGCGGTGTGCCGCCCGTTGGCAGGCCAAGTACAAAAGGGCGATCGGCGGTGGGGTTGAATGCGTTAATGCGGTTGACGATATGGCGGGCGGCCCATTTACCGACCTGTTCAGCTGTCGCCAGGGGAATCAGTCTCATTGTTCACCTCAAAGTTTAATGAAAAGCATTGGCGGTGCGCCTTCTGGCTCAGCGTTAAGCGTAACCTGGTTTCGTCATAAAAAGGGAGCGATCCGCTTTGATATTTTTGATCTTAAAATAAGTTTTTGTTGTTTGCCAGTATTGAGGAGTGGTGATAACGATAGTTAGTGATTTTAATCACAGAAAATGCGTGTTTAATTTGCGAGGCGAATTAATTTTGCAGACACTTCGTCAGGTAGTGGAAAAACAGGCATCAGTTCAGGGTTCGTTACACAATAAAAAACAACTGTTTCAGTGGGCTCACGTTGAGCTCATAGGGGGAATAAAGTGAGTATTTTAGGCTATTTACAGAAGGTTGGCCGCGCGCTGATGGTGCCGGTCGCCACGCTGCCTGCGGCAGCGATTTTGATGGGGGTCGGCTACTGGATCGACCCTGTTGGTTGGGGGAGCCAAAACGCCCTGGCCGCGCTGTTTATCAAATCCGGTTCGGCGATCATCGATCACATGGGCGTGTTGTTCGCGGTCGGCGTCGCTTATGGGATGTCCAAAGATAAAGATGGCGCTGCGGCGCTGGCCGGTTTCGTCGGCTTCCTGGTGTTAACGACCCTCTGCTCGCCTGCCGCGGTGTCGATGATTCAAAAAATTCCGCTGGATCAGGTCCCTGCGGCCTTCGGCAAAATTGAAAACCAGTTTGTCGGTATTCTGGTCGGGATCATCGCCGCTGAGCTTTACAACCGCTTCAGCACCGTCGAACTGCCGAAAGCGCTCTCCTTCTTTAGCGGCCGCCGTCTGGTGCCGATCATCACCTCGTTTGTGATGATTGCTGTGGCCTTTATCATGATGTTTATCTGGCCGGTGGTCTTTAGTGGCCTGGTTAGCTTCGGTGAACATATTCAGAAACTCGGCTCTGTCGGCGCGGGTGTTTACGCCTTCTTCAACCGTCTGCTGATCCCTGTCGGTCTGCATCACGCCCTGAACTCGGTCTTCTGGTTCGACGTGGCGGGCATTAACGATATCCCTAACTTCCTCGGCGGCGCGCAGTCTATCGAAGCCGGTAAAGCGACGGTGGGGATCACCGGGCGTTATCAGGCGGGCTTCTTCCCGATCATGATGTTCGGCTTGCCGGGTGCGGCGCTGGCGATCTATCAGTGCGCGCGTCCTGAGAACAAAGCCAAAGTGCTGGGGATTATGATGGCTGGCGCCTTCGCCGCCTTCTTTACCGGCATCACCGAGCCGCTGGAATTCTCCTTTATGTTCGTGGCGCCGGTGCTGTATGTCATTCACGCCATTCTGACCGGTATCTCCGTCTATATCGCAGCCAGCATGCACTGGATTGCCGGTTTCGGTTTCAGCGCCGGGCTGGTGGATATGGTGCTCTCCTCGCGTAACCCGCTGGCGACCCAGTGGTGGATGCTGATCCCGCAGGGTCTGGTGTTCTTTGTTATCTACTACGTGGTATTCCGCTTCACCATTAAGCGATTCAACATGCTGACCCCGGGTCGTGAACTGGCTGTCGCCGGGGATGAAACCGATGGGCAGGATGTCAATATCAGCGCTAATAGTGAGCAGGATGTCAGCGGCCTGGCGCGTCAATACATTGCTGCCGTCGGCGGCTCGGCGAACCTGACCGGTATTGATGCCTGTATTACCCGTCTGCGCCTTAACGTGAATGACTCTTCTCTGGTCAACGAAACGATGGCGAAACGCCTTGGCGCAACTGGTGTGATTCGTCTTAATAAAACCAGCGTGCAGATTATCGTCGGCTTTGTGGCTGAGAAAATTGCCAACGCGATGAAAACGGCAGGGGATGTCCCGGCAGCGGCAAGCAGCAGCGCAGCGCCGGCTCAGGCCGCGCCAGTAGCCGCCGCAAAACCGCAGGCGGTGCCGAATTCAGTCGTGATTGCTGAGCTCTTATCGCCGGTTACTGGTGAAGTGGTGGCGCTGGAGCAGGTGCCGGACGAAGCCTTTGCCAGCAAAGCGGTAGGCGATGGCGTAGCGGTAAAACCGACCGACAAAACCGTGGTATCTCCGGCAGCTGGCACAATTGTGAAAATCTTCAACACCAACCATGCGTTCTGCCTGGAGACCGAAAAAGGCGCCGAGATCGTTGTCCATATGGGCATTGATACGGTTGCGCTGGGCGGCCAGGGCTTTACCCGTCTGGTGGAAGAGGGCGCAGAAGTGGTTGCTGGTCAACCGATCCTAGAAATGGATCTGGCATACCTCAATGCCAATGCCCGCTCAATGATTAGCCCGGTTGTCGTCAGCAATATTGATGATTTCAGTGGTCTTGTCATTAAGGCGCAAGGCCATGTCGTTGCGGGTCAGACGCCGTTATACGAAATTAAAGGCTGATTGCTCCTGAGTCGGCACATTAGCCTTAAGCGGCGGGGGATCTCCTCCGCCGCTTTTTTTTACCCGCCGTTTAATGAATGCCATACTGGTGGCCGCTATTTTACAGAGGTGAATAATGAAAAGGATTTTATACGCGCTGGTGATAACGACGGCGCTTAGCGGCTGTATCCCGCGTTACGCAACCATACGTCCGCATTATGAAGTGGATGTGCGCAATCCGGCCGGAGAGCCGCTGCCAACAGCGATGATGTGGGTCAGCACCGGGCGTTCCTCACCGGGATACTATCCCGCACCGGAGGAGTTCCGCGCCGACAGGCAGGGCCATATTGATGTTGAGAAAAAATCCCAGTGGGAAAATATGATCTTCTTTCTTCACGGCACCAATTTCTACTCGTGGGGCTGGTGTATTGAAGCGCCCGGTTATCTCCCTCGCAGTGGAAGAGGTGATGAGATCGTCAGCCCTGTGATCCTCACGCCGACCACGCAGGATCTCCGCTGTCGGCAGGCACACTATGCGGAAGAATACCTTTCCCCTGAGCATCAGTGATTTGTATAAGTAAAGGTTGTTTCCTGCGTCCTCTTATTAGATCATATGCCGTTATACGTTGTTTACGCCTTGAGGAACCTGTGATGAGTGAGGCTGAAGCCCGCCCGACTAACTTTATCCGCCAGATCATTGATGAAGATCTGGCCAGTGGTAAACACACCACCGTCCATACCCGTTTTCCGCCGGAGCCGAATGGCTACCTGCACATCGGCCACGCGAAATCCATCTGCCTGAACTTCGGTATCGCACAGGACTATAACGGCCAGTGCAACCTGCGTTTCGATGATACCAACCCGGCAAAAGAAGATATCGAATACGTTGAATCAATTAAAAACGACGTGCAGTGGTTGGGCTTTCACTGGTCTGGCGACATCTGCTACTCCTCAGACTACTTCGATAAGCTGTATAGCTACGCAGTTGAGCTGATCAACAAAGGCCTGGCCTACGTTGACGAGTTGACCGGCGACGAAATTCGCGAATACCGCGGCACGCTGACGCAGCCGGGTAAAAACAGCCCGTACCGCGATCGCAGCGTAGAAGAGAACCTGGCACTGTTTGAAAAGATGCGTGCGGGTGGTTTTGAAGAGGGTAAAGCCTGTCTGCGTGCAAAAATCGATATGGCTTCGCCATTTATCGTGATGCGCGACCCGGTTATCTACCGTATTAAATTTGCTGAACACCATCAGACCGGCAACAAGTGGTGCATCTACCCGATGTACGACTTCACCCACTGCATCAGCGATGCGCTGGAAGGGATCACCCATTCGCTCTGCACGCTGGAGTTCCAGGACAACCGCCGTCTGTATGACTGGGTGCTGGATAACATCACCATTCCGGTTCATCCGCGCCAGTACGAATTCTCGCGCCTGAATCTCGAATACACCGTGATGTCCAAGCGTAAGCTCAACCTGCTGGTGACCGACAAGCACGTCGAGGGCTGGGACGATCCGCGTATGCCGACCATCTCTGGCCTGCGCCGTCGTGGCTACACCGCGGCTTCTATCCGTGAGTTCTGCAAGCGCATTGGCGTGACCAAGCAGGACAACACCATTGAAATGGCGTCGCTGGAATCCTGCATCCGTGAAGATCTCAACGAAAACGCGCCGCGCGCGATGGCGGTTATCGACCCGGTGAAACTGGTTATCGAAAACTACCCGCAGGGCAGCAGCGAAATCGTCACCATGCCGAACCATCCGAACAAGCCGGAAATGGGCACTCGTGAAGTGCCGTTTAGCGGTGAGATCTGGATCGATCGCGCTGATTTCCGCGAAGAAGCCAACAAGCAGTACAAACGTCTGGTGCTGGGCAAAGAGGTACGTCTGCGCAATGCGTATGTGATCAAAGCGGAACGCGTTGAGAAAGACGCCGAAGGCAACATCACCACCATTTTCTGCTCTTACGACGCCGAGACGCTGAGTAAGGATCCTGCCGATGGCCGCAAGGTTAAAGGCGTGATCCACTGGGTTAGCGCGCAGCATGCGCAGCCGGTTGAAATTCGTCTTTACGATCGTCTGTTCAGCGTGCCAAACCCGGGCGCCGCCGAGGATTTCCTCGCCACTATCAACCCGGAATCGCTGGTCATTAAGCAGGGTTTTGCCGAGCCATCGCTGAAAGAGGCGCAGGCGGGCAAAGCGTATCAGTTCGAGCGCGAAGGCTACTTCTGCCTCGACAGCCGCTATGCCACCGCGGACAAACTCGTGTTTAACCGCACGGTAGGCCTGCGTGATACCTGGGCAAAAATCGGCGACTGATTACCTCAATCAGCGATCGCTATTTAAAAACGCCGCTTCCCGCGGCGTTTTTTATTTATTAACCACCGAATTACAATTAATACATATTCGTGCTGAAAATTAATTCCGCCCCCTGTTGGTGTGCTGTTTTTTTATTCCTGAAACTTTGCAAATGCAGGAATCAGAATAGTAGTAAATCGCTCTTTCCGATAAAGAATTAAATATCGAGTGAATATGGTTTGGTTATTTATTTGCGTGATTTATGAAACGAACTATCATCCTCATTTAATTCTGTGCACTTCGTCATACTCCGTTATTTTTGCTTAAAAACACATTGATAATTCGCAAGGCGAAAAATAGGCTTTGTGCTGTTGTTTATTTAGGGAATATCCGTAACGGCTTCCTGATGTTAATTTTTATCGCCGCCGTGGCGGGGTTTTTTACATTTAAAAGGAATCAATGTATGCGTGCGTTTGCAGGTAAACGGAGTACGCTTTCGCTGGCTATTGCCGCAGTAACCGCCATGTCAGGCCTGGCGCTTCCCGCGCAGGCGCAGGCAAGCGGTTTTATTGATGACTCCACGCTGGCCGGTGGGGTCTATTACTGGCAGCGTGAGCGCGACCGTAAGGATATTCTCAATAATAAATATAAAACGAATCTCTCTCACGCCACGTGGAATGCGAATCTGGATTTCCAGTCAGGCTTTGCGGCAGATATGTTTGGCCTGGATATCGCTGCTTTCACGGCAATCGAAATGGCGGAAAATGGCGATAGCGCTCACCCAAATGAAATTGCTTTCTCCGCCAGCAATAAAGCTTATAAAGAGCGCTGGTCCGGCGATAAGAGCGGAGTCAGCCTCTATAAAGCCGCAGCAAAATTCAAATATGGCGCTCTTTGGGCGCGAGCAGGTTATATTCAGCCCACCGGGCAGACGCTATTAGCGCCGCACTGGAGTTTTATGCCGGGCACCTACCAGGGCGCGGAAGCGGGCATTAATAATGATTATGGCGATGCCGGTGCGCTGAGCGTCTCCTATATGTGGGCCAATGGATATAAAGCGCCGTGGCATATCGAGATGGATAATTTCTGGCAAAACGACAGAGAGCAAAGGGTCGATTATCTCCATTCGCTCGGCGCAAAATACGACTTCAAAAACAATCTGGTGCTGGAAGCTGCATTTGGCCAGGCGCAGGGCTATGTCGATCAGTACTTTGCAAAAGCCAGCTACCAGCTGGATGTAGCACATCAACCGCTCAGCACCAGCTATCAGTTTTATGGTGCCCGCGACAAAGTTCGCGATCGCGGCATCAACGATCTTTACGACGGCACCGCCTGGCTACAGGCACTAACCTTCGGTTACACGGTCGGGCCACTCGCGCTGCGCCTCGAAGGAACATGGGTAAAAGCAGAAGGCCAGCAGGGCTACTTTTTGCAACGCATGACGCCAACCTACGCTTCTTCCAATGGTCGTCTCGATATCTGGTGGGATAACCGCTCCGACTTCAATGCCAACGGCGAAAAAGCGCTCTTCCTGGGGGCGATGTACGATCTGGAGAGTTACAACTTGCCCGGCTGGCAAATCGGGGCCTCTTACGCCTACGCGTGGGGCGCAAAACCGGCCGAAATGGCCGTGCCGGATGCGTGGTACAACGCCGACTATCGTCTGAAAGAGTCCGCTTACAGCCTCGATGCCATCTATACCCTGCAAGAGGGGCGCGCCAAAGGGACGATGTTTAAGCTGCACTTTACCCAGTATGACAACCACTCTGCTATCCCGAGCTATGCCGGTGGTTACGGCAACATTTTCCAGGATGAGCGAGACGTGAAATTGATGGTCATCGCGCCGTTTACCCTTTTCTAAGTCATTTGTTGCCGGGCATTGGCAACCTTAAGGAACAGAGCATGCATACAGCACGTTTAAGCCTGCTGGCGGGCGCCATCACAGCGCTGCTCAGCAGCGGCGCGGCACTGGCAAGCCAGAGCACGGTTGACGCCATCAGCCAGTTCAATCTGAACTACGCCGTAAAAGATAACTTTGCCGCCCAGCATGGCGTTGATTGCGCGAAGCTCGGCGCTGACTGGGCTTCCTGCAACAAAGCAGTGATCACGCTGACCAACAAAGGCGAGGCGGTGACCGATAACGCATGGGCGATCTACTTCCACAGCATTCGTCCCATTCTGCAAGTCGCGAACCCGCAGTTCAAAGTGACCCATATTATGGGCGACCTGCATAAGCTTGAGCCTACCGGGCAATTTACTGGTTTTCCGGCGAAGCACTCCGTTGAGATCCCGATTATTAATGAGTACTGGCAACTCTTTATTACCGACGTGCTGCCGCGCTGGTATGTCACAGGAGAGGAAGCGACGCCAAAAACCATCGCCAATACCAATACGGAAGATCTTGCCCAGTTCGTCACGCCGCTGGGCGAGCACTGGAAGCGAACGCCGGACGATAAAAATATCCTGATGACCGCTGAAGCGCGCTTTGCGCAAAACAGCGATATCAAAACAATAAACCTCGCCTCGCTGCGCGGGCAGATTGTGCCGACGCCGCGCGAGGTAAAAATCTACGGTCGGGATATCGATCTCAGCCAGGGAGTGAAGTTTGACCTCTCGGCACTGATGCCCGATGCGCAAAACGCCATCAAAGGGCGCTTCGCCATGCTCGGTGTGGAAGAGGGGAGTTATCCGCTACGTACCGAGATTGCCCGTAAAGCGTTCAGGGGTGACGAGGCGATCAACGGTGCCTATCAGTTGCGTATCAGCGAGAAAGAGGCGGTAGTGACCGGTTTTGATCAGAGCGGCGTATTTTATGGCCTGCAATCTCTGCTTTCGCTTCTCCCCGCCCAGGGGTCGATGACGCTCCCCACGCTGATGGCGAAAGATGCGCCGCGCTTCGACTACCGCGGTATTCATCTGGATGTCGGGCGTAATTTCCACAGCAAAGCGGCGGTGCTGCGCCTGCTGGATCAGATGGCGGCTTACAAGCTGAATAAATTCCACTTCCATCTGACGGACGATGAAGGGTGGCGTATTGAGATTCCAGGGCTGCCGGAGCTGACTGCGATTGGCAGCCAGCGCTGCCACGATCTGAGCGAGAAGCAGTGCCTGCTGCCGCAGCTGGGATCCGGGCCGGATCGTGATAACAACGGCAGCGGATACTTTACCCGCGCCGACTACATCGAGATCCTCAAATACGCCAAAGCGAGACATATTGAGGTGATCCCGGAGATCGACATGCCTGCCCATGCGCGCGCTGCCGTAATCTCAATGGAAGCACGTTACGATCGCCTGATAAAAGAGGGTAAGGATGAGAGCGAGGCGAGCCGCTACCGCCTGCTCGATCCGACGGATACCTCTGTTACCGCTGGCGTGCAGTTCTACGATCGCACCGGCTACCTCAATCCGTGCCTGGACTCCTCGCGCAACTTCGTCGATAAGGTGATGGGCGAAATCCTGCAGATGCACAGAGAAGCAGGTCTGCCGCTGCGCACCTGGCACTTTGGCGGCGATGAAGCAAGAAATATCTACCTCGGTGCCGGATATACGGATGTGAATAATCCGCAGCCGGGTAAAGGCATCATCGATCAGAGCAAGCAGGATAAGCCGTGGGCGAAATCCGGGGCCTGCCAGGCGATGATTAAAGCCGGGAAAGTGAGCGATGTTGAACACCTCTCCAGCTACTTTGGCGCAGAGGTAAGCAAGCTGGTTAAGGCGCACGGCATCAATGTGATGCAGGCGTGGCAGGATGGGCTAAAAGATGCCAAAGACGCTTCTGTGTTTGCCACCCAACATGTGAATGTCAACTTCTGGGATGCGCTCTACTGGGGCGGTTTCGATTCCGTCAACGACTGGGCGAATAAGGGCTTCCGCGTGGTGGTCTCCAACCCGGACTACGTCTATCTCGACTTCCCGAGTGAAGTTCACCCGGATGAGAGCGGCTACTACTGGGGGACGCGTTTCAGCGATGAGCGCAAAATCTTCAGCTTCGCGCCGGACAACATGCCGCAGAATGCGGAAACCTCGGTCGATCGGGATGGCAATGCATTCAGCGCTAAATCAGACAAGCCGTGGCCGGGTGCTTATGGGCTTTCCGCCGAGTTGTGGAGCGAAGTGGTGCGCACGGATGAGCAGATGGAGTATATGATCTATCCGCGTCTGGTCGCCGTGGCAGAGCGGGCATGGCATCGCGCAAGCTGGGAGCTGGATTATCAGGCAGGCCGCGAATACAAAGGCGGCGAGACGCAGTGGGTCGATCAGAAGGCGCTTACGGCTGACTGGCAGCGTTTTGCCAATCTGCTGGGACATCGCGAGCTGGCGAAGCTGGATAACGCCGGCATCCATTATCGCCTGCCGGTGCCAGGGGCGCGAATTGTTGACGGTGTGCTGGAGGTCAACATCCGCTTCCCGGGGCTGGTGGTGGAGTACTCCCTCGATCGCGGCAAAACATGGCAGCGCTACGAAGCGAAATCCCGTCCACAGGTTAAAGGCGAAATTCAGGTGCGCACCGTAAGCCCGGACGGCACACGCGTCAGCCGTGTCGACACGCTGAAAGCCTGATCGCTTTCCACCCTGAGCGGCGTAACCTTTTAACGCGCCGCTCAGCCGACAGGCATAAAAAAAGCCAACCTGACGGTTGGCTTTTAACGTTCAGAAGAACTTATTTTGCGTCGTGCGCGTGTTCATCTTCGCGACAGTCGCCTTCGGCACAGTGGCCGTAAAGGTAGAGACTGTGGTTCGTCAGGCGGATACCGTGTTTAGCGGCAATTTCGCGCTGGCGCAATTCGATGGAATCATCACTGAATTCGATGACTTTACCGCAGTCGAGGCAGATAAGGTGATCGTGGTGATGCTGCTGCGTCAGTTCAAAAACGGACTTGCCGCCTTCGAAGTTGTGACGGGTGACAATCCCGGCGTCATCAAACTGGTTCAGCACGCGGTACACCGTTGCCAGACCAATCTCTTCACCCATGTCGATCAGACGCTTATAAAGATCTTCCGCACTGACATGATGGTTATCCGGCTCCTGAAGCACTTCCAGAATTTTTAACCGTGGAAGCGTGACTTTCAGGCCGGCCTTCTTTAATGCGGTATTGTTGTCAGTCATGCGGAATCTGTCCTGTTGCTATACGATTCACTTCCTTCTCGGAAGTTATAAGGAATGCACCCGGGCGAATGCGTATCATTATAGAACTGCCATGTATAAATGAAAACTGCAAGCCCTCAAGTAAAGTAAGCTTTTAAAACGTGGTATCGCCGACAACTCCCGGTCGAGCGTAACGCGTTAAGCAGGGCTTATTGTACAGGGATGAATAGGAAAGTTAAAAAAATGTAGCAATTATTTCGATTGCTTTTACCTATTGATACGGCGCAACCAGCAGATTGCGCCATAAAAATCAGGCATTCAGGATTTCATCCAGATGGAGCTCTTCAGAAACCTGCTTCACCCACTTCTGCACGCGCTCGGCGGTCAGTTCTGGCTGGCGGTCTTCATCAATCGCCAGACCCACAAAGTGATCGTCATCAGCCAGGCCTTTTGAAGCTTCGAAATGGTAACCGGCAGTCGGCCAGTGACCCACAATCGTCGCGCCGCGCGGTTCAATAATGTCGCGAATAGTGCCCAGCGCATCACAGAAGTACTCAGCGTAATCTTCCTGGTCGCCGCAGCCGAACAGCGCTACTAACTTACCATTAAAATCAATCTCTTCCAGCGTCGGGAAAAAGTCATCCCAGTCGCACTGCGCTTCACCGTAATACCAGGTCGGAATGCCGAGCAACAGGATGTCATACCCTTCGATATCTTCCTTACTGCTCTTGGCAATGTCATGAACATCGGCGACGTCTTTACCAAGCTGGCTCTGGATCATTTTGGCGATGTTTTCGGTGTTGCCGGTGTCGCTGCCGAAGAAAATGCCTGTAATTGCCATGAGTAAAATAACCTCTTGAATCTTAATGAGTATAGGGGGAGCGCTAAGCCCACAGATAAGGGCAATCATAGCAGAACAGAGAAGAACGCGGAAACAGCTATTGCCGCGGACTGCACTGTATGCCACATGAAAAGGGGAATTTGATGATGATTCAGAAGAATCGCTATCCGCGCAGGGCTTTAAGCTGCGCCAGCAGCATCTCTTCGATAAGTTCGCTGCGGCTTATCTCGCGCGCTTCGGCCAGCTCATTTAGGGCTTCCACCGCTTCCGCATTCAGTTTCAGTTCGACGCGCTTAAGCCCGCGAACCTTATCGCGTTTGAGCTGGTTGCGTTTATTAATGCGCAACTGTTCATCGCGCGAGAGCGGGTTGGTCTTCGGCCGTCCCGGGCGACGCTCATTCGCGAAGAGATCTAGTGTCGTACGGTCCGTTTGTTCTTTAGCCATGATATGAATACTACGGGAAAACACGCAATCGGGCCGCTGCCCGGGCTGAATAGCGCGCCATCATACATCACCAACATCGGCACGCCAACGACCGGGCGCGTTGAAACGACCGGTCGCCGCCTTTTTAATCAGTTGGCCTTATTCTGCCAGGTAACGGCGGATGGCACGCAGCACCGCGTCAGGTTTTTCTGCATGCACCCAGTGCCCGGCACCGGCAATGACATACGCCCGCGCCTGGGGAAACTGCGCCAGCAGCGCATCGCGGTAGGCATCGGTGACATAAGAGGAGTTACCGCCGCAGACGAAGAGGGCAGGCTTATCCCACGCCGGGATTTTCTCCCAGCCAACAATATTGGCATATTGATCCCACAGCACTGGCACGTTGAAGCGCCACTCACCGTCGACGAAGGATTTCAGTAAAAACTGAACCACGCCCTCTTCATCAAGCTGCTCGCGCATCAGCGCCGCCGCCTGCTGGCGCGACGAAACATTTGCCTCGCTAACGGCGTTGATGGCGGCAAAGATCTCGTCGTGACGGCGCACCTTATAATCCACCGGCGCCATATCAATCGCCACCAGGCGATCGATGCGATCGGGTGCCAGTGAAGTTAGCGCCATCACCGCTTTGCCGCCCATGGAGTGGCCGATAAAGGTCGCTTTTTCAATCTGATGAGCATCCAGCGTATCAAGCAGGTCCTGCGCCATCGCCGGGTAGTTCATCTCCGGTGAGCGGGGGGAGAGGCCGTGATTACGCATATCCACTTGCAGTACATCATGATCCTGCACCAGGTCACGGGCGAGCACGCCGAGGTTATCGAGGCTGCCGAAAAGGCCGTGAACCAGCACAATCGGGGAATTGTTGTGCGGATGTTGTGCAGTTTGCGCGCGCGTGTTCAATTTCATGGCAAAGTTCTTTTTTTCACTCCAACGGGTTAGGTTATTATGGTGAACATTCTGCCGCCCGGCTGCAAGGCTAAGCATTACTCTGAGTTTTGCCGCCATCCTGGGGTGTACCTATCCGCTGTTGGGATTTCACTTTATAATCCCAATACTTGTATTCAGATTTTATATAGCACTGGATTAAGATGAAAACGATTGAAGTTGATGATGAGCTCTACAGTTACATTGCCAGCCATACTAAGCACATTGGCGAGAGCGCATCCGAGATTTTACGGCGTATGCTCAAGTTCTCCGCCGCATCATCGTCTCCCTCTGCAGCGCCCGCCGCGCCGGTGAAAGAGACACGCGCTGCCAGCGTTGTCGAAGAGGTGAAACCGGCCAACACCACCCGGGATAAAGTCCGCGCGGTTCGCGAGCTTCTGCTCTCCGACGAATACGCCGAGCAGAAAAAAGCGGTTAATCGCTTTCTGCTAATCCTGTCTACACTCTATTCACTCGATGACAAAGGGTTTACGGAATCCACTGAATCTCTGCACGGTCGCACGCGCGTATACTTTGCCGCTGATGAGCGCACCCTGCTGCAGAACGGCAACCAGACCAAGCCGAAGCAAGTGCCGAACACCCCTTACTGGGTCATCACCAATACGAATACGGGCCGTAAATGCAGCATGATTGAACACATCATGCAGTCAATGCAGTTCCCGGCGGAGCTGATTGAGAAAGTTTGCGGCACAATTTAATCCTTGCATTAAAAGGACGAAGCAATGGCAAACCATCCGCGTGCCGGGCAACCTGCACAACAGGGCGATTTGATTAACGTCGCGCAGCTGACTGCGCAGTACTATGTGTTGAAACCGGAAGTTGGCAATGCTGACCATGCGGTGAAATTTGGTACCTCAGGTCACCGTGGTAGCGCATGGCGTCACAGCTTTAACGAGCCGCACATTCTTGCTATCGCCCAGGCGATTGCCGAAGAGCGTGCGAAAAACGGCATCACCGGGCCGTGCTATGTCGGTAAAGACACCCACGCCCTCTCTGAGCCGGCGTTTATCTCCGTGCTGGAAGTGTTGGCTGCCAACGGCGTTGATATCATCGTGCAGGAAAATAACGGCTTTACGCCGACGCCTGCCATCTCTAACGCCATTCTTGTGCACAACAAAAACGGTGGCGCGCAGGCGGATGGTATCGTGATCACGCCGTCCCATAACCCGCCGGAAGATGGCGGCATCAAATACAACCCGCCAAACGGCGGCCCGGCCGACACCAACGTCACCAAAGTGGTAGAAGATCGCGCTAACGCGCTGCTGGCCGACGGTCTGAAAGGCGTGAAACGCATTTCGCTGGATGCAGCGATGGCCTCCGGTCACGTCACTGAAAAAGATCTGGTGCAGCCGTTTATTGAAGGGCTGGCGGAGATCGTCGATATGGCGGCGATCCAGAAAGCGGGCCTGAAACTGGGCGTCGATCCGCTGGGCGGCTCCGGTATTGAGTACTGGAAACGTATCGCCGAGCACTACAAGCTCGACCTCACCATCGTGAATGATGAAGTCGACCAGACTTTCCGCTTTATGCATCTCGACAAAGATGGCGCGATCCGTATGGACTGCTCCTCCGAGTGTGCAATGGCCGGTCTGCTGGCGCTGCGCGATAAGTTTGACCTCGCCTTCGCCAACGACCCGGATTACGACCGCCACGGCATCGTAACCCCGGCTGGCCTGATGAACCCGAACCACTACCTGGCGGTAGCGATCAACTATCTGTTCCAGCATCGTCCGCAGTGGGGCAAAGATGTTGCAGTCGGTAAGACACTGGTCTCCTCTGCAATGATCGACCGCGTGGTTAACGACCTTGGCCGTAAGCTGGTGGAAGTGCCGGTAGGCTTTAAGTGGTTTGTGGATGGTCTGCACGACGGCAGCTTCGGTTTCGGCGGCGAAGAGAGCGCGGGCGCATCGTTCCTGCGCTTCGACGGTACGCCGTGGTCCACGGACAAAGACGGCATCATCATGTGCCTACTGGCAGCGGAGATCACTGCGGTGACCGGCAAAAACCCGCAGCAGCACTATGACGAACTGGCTGCCCGCTTTGGCGCGCCAAGCTACAACCGTCTGCAGGCTGCGGCCTCCTCCGCACAGAAAGCGGCGCTCTCTAAGCTCTCGCCTGAAATGGTAAGTGCCAGCACGCTGGCGGGGGATGCGATCACCGCTCGCCTGACCGCAGCACCGGGCAACGGCGCGTCGATTGGCGGCCTGAAAGTGATGACCGACAACGGCTGGTTTGCCGCGCGTCCGTCCGGCACCGAAGACGCCTACAAAATCTACTGCGAAAGCTTCCTCGGCGACGAACACCGTAAGCTGATTGAGAAAGAAGCGGTAGAAATTGTCAGCGAAGTGCTGAAAAACGCGTAAATCGCGGCACAGTAAAAAGGTTCCCTCGGGAGCCTTTTTTGTGTCGGATGGCGGCTGACGCCTTATCCGACCTACAACTGCATCAAACACGTTACCCGGATAAGCGTAGCGCCATCCGGCAATCAGCCTTGTAAATCAGGCCTCACAACATAAACCGATATCCGATCCCGGTCTCGGTCAACAGATGACGCGGGCGCGCCGGATCGCTCTCCAGCTTCTGGCGCAAATGCCCCATATAAATTCGCAGATAGTGGCTATGCTCAACGGCATTTGGCCCCCATACCTGGCTTAACAATTGCCGCTGAGTCAGCACCTTGCCGTGGTTGTTGAGCAGCACCGCCAGCAGACGAAACTCAATCGGCGTCAGGTGGATCTCCTCGTCGCCACGCTGGATGCGGCGGCTGGCGAGATCAACGCGGATATCGCCAAAGGTAATCACCGGTTCGCCCGGCGTGCTGGCGGCATGGCGGCGCAGCGCGACACGCAACCGTGCCTGCAACTCACCAATGCCGAAAGGTTTACTGAGGTAATCATCCGCGCCGGCATCCAGCGCGGCGATCTTGTCGCTCTCTTCGATGCGTGCCGACAGAACAATAATCGGCATCTGGCTCCACTGGCGCACATCGCGAATAAAATCGAGACCGTCACCGTCCGGCAAACCGAGGTCGAGGATCGCCAGATCCGGCTTGCGCGTTGCCGCTTCAATTAACCCGCGCTGCAGCGTCTCCGCTTCGTGCACGCGCAGCCCCTCAGCCTCCAGCGCGGTGCGCAGAAAGCGGCGGATGGCCTGTTCATCTTCGACAATCAGAACGTTAATCACAGATCCTCGGGTAATTCATCCAGTTGCGGGGGCGTTTCCCGCGCGAGTGTAACATAAAAGCGCGCGCCTCCCTGCGGACGGTTTTGCGCGTCGATGGTGCCGCCATGCACCTCGACGATCGCCTGGCAAATCGCCAGCCCCAGGCCAACGCCGGGGATGGCCGACTCTTTGGTGCCGCGCGCAAATTTTTCAAAAATGGCGTGCTCCTGGCCCGGCGGGATCCCCGGCCCGTTATCCCACACCTCCAGCGTCCAGTCGGTCGGTGTGCTGTGCGATTCAATACCAATCTGTGCACCGGATCCGGCATATTTCACCGCGTTTTCCAGCAGATTGATCAACACGCGCTCAAACAGCGGGCCATCAACATGTACCAGCATCAGCGGGTCGGGTAGCGACAGCGCAATCTGCCGCCCGCCCATCACTGGCTCAAGGGTACGCAGCGCACTGCCGACCACCTCTTCCAGCGTCAGCCACTCACGTTTTAAATTAAAGCCGCCGGACTGGATGCGCGCCATATCCAGCAGATTATTCACCAGCCGGGTGGTGTTAAGCACATGCTGGCGGATCTCGTTGGCCTGCGGGGCATGTTTCGACCCTTCGCTGGCGAGATCCAGCGTCAGGATCTCCGCCTGACCAAACAGCACCGTCAGTGGGGTGCGCAGATCGTGGGAGAGGGCGGCCAGCAGTGAGTTACGCAGGCTCTCGCGCTCGCTGGCAAGCCGCGCCTGCTCTTCGCGCGTCGCCAGCGCCTGGCGCTCAAGCGCATTCGCCACCAGCAGGGTGAAGGTCTCCAGCAGACGCTGCTGCTCGGGGATCATCAGCTGGCGCAGATTCGCTGGCTCGACAATCAGCAAGCCATACACCGTATCGTCATTTTTCAGCGGCAAAATTTGATACGGCACGCCGGGCAGCGTATCAGTACCCGCGCCCGCAGGCTGTCCCTTATCAAAACTCCAGCGGGCGATGGCATCATCCCACGGCGTCATGCCCTGGTTTTCCGTTACCGCCGCCAGTTTACCTTCGCTATTCGGCAGCAGCAGTTTGCTGCGCGCCTCAAAGGTGGAGTGAATAAACGTTTCGCTGGTAGCGGCGATATCCTGATTATTGCGCCCCGCCGCCAGCGCTTTCGACATCTCATAGAGATGACGCGTGCGCCGCTCACGGTAACGCGCCACTCTCGCCTGGTAACGCACCCCGGCGGTGAGGTTACCAATCACCAGCCCGACGGTCAGCATCACGCCGAAGGTGAGCAGATACTGCACATCCGACACCGCCAGCGTGCCGCGCGGCGAGATAAAAAAGAGATCGAAGCTGATGACGTTAATCACCGTGGCGAAAGCCGATGGCCAGCGGCCATAGAACAGCGCCACCAGCACCACGCCCAGCAGATAGATCATCACCAGGTTGGTGGCCTCAAAGGCCGTCAGCCACTGCAAAGCGATGAAGGTGATCGCCGCGCACAGCGCCAGTGCAACTGCGCAGCCGGTAAGCTGCACGCGCCAGCGGTCGAAAAAGGGACGCGAATCGCCGCTGCGCGATGGCAGCGGCTGGGTGCTCTCCTGCAGGGCGATAATCACCAGATCGAGATCCGGCGCGCGGCGCGCCAGGCGGTCGGCAAAAGATTCGCGGTGCCACCAGCGGCGGTTATCGCGCCGGCCAATCAGGATTTTACCGAGGTTATGTTCCCGGGCGTAGCGCAGTATCGCGCGATCTTCCGCCGGGTCGGCGAGGGTTGCGGTCTCGGCGCCCAACTCCTGGGCCAGCCGCAGGGCGCTTAGGATCGCCCGCCGTTGGGTCTCCGGTAATTTGTGCAGGGTAGGGGTTTCAACATAGACCGCATGCCAGGCGCTGCCGAGTTTGGCTGCCAGCCTCGCTGCGGTGCGGATCAGCTTCTCATTGCCCGCGCCGTGACCGACGCAGAGCAGAATGGCGTCGCGCGTATGCCATACCTTCTCTTCGCCGAGGCGATCGCGCCAGGCACGCATCTGATCATCGACCCGGTCGGCGGTGCGCCGCAGCGCCAGCTCGCGCAGCGCAATCAGGTTGCCTTTGCGAAAGAAGTGCTCAATGGCGCGCTCCGCCTGGCCGCCAATATAGACTTTGCCTTCATGCAGCCGCTGGCGCAGATCGTCCGGCGGCAGGTCGACCAGCACAATCTCATCGGCGCTATCAAAAAAGGGATCGGGCACCGTTTCGCGCACCTGAATGCCGGTGACGCCGCTGACTACATCATTCAGGCTCTCCAGATGCTGAACATTGACGGTGGTAAAAACGTCGATGCCGGCTTCCAGCAGCTCCTCCACATCCTGCCAGCGTTTTGGGTGACGCGAGCCGGGAGCGTTACTGTGCGCCAGCTCATCCATCAGAATCAGCGCCGGACGCCGCGCGAGGGCGGCGTCCAGATCAAACTCATGTACCACGCGCCCTCGATGGGCGATGCGCCGCACGGGTTGCAGGGGCAGGCCCGCCATCAGCGCGGCGGTCTCTTTGCGCCCGTGCGTCTCTACCACGCCTGGCAGCACGTCCAGCCCCTGCGCCCGCAGCCGCTGCGCTTCCTGCAACATGGCAAAGGTTTTACCCACCCCGGCGCAGGCACCGAAAAAGATCTTCAGTTTGCCCCGATGTGCCGTAGCGGCATGCTCCAGCAGGCGGTCGGGATCGGGGCGCAACGGCTCATCACTCATGCGTTATTTATCCTTCAGCGCATCCAGCGCCAGATTAAGTTCAACCACATTCACTACCGGCTGACCGAGGAAGTTAACCAGCGGTGTTTCGGTGTATTTATTAACCAAATCATTGACCGTCTGCACCGACAAGCCGCGCGCTTGCGCCACGCGCGGGATCTGCCAGCTGGCCGCCTGCGGTGAGATCTGACCATCCAGCCCGCTGGCGGAGGTGGTTAACAGCTCCACCGGAATCGCTTTGGGTGAGTGCGGGTTTGCCGCGCGCAGCTGCGCCACGCGTTCGGCCACCTGCTTATCCAGCTCCGGGTTGCTGCCCGCCAGATTGCTGCCGCCCGAGGCCATCGGATTATAGGGCGCATCGGCAGTCGCGGAAGGGCGACCGTGAAAATAGCCCGGCGCGGTAAAATCCTGGCCCAGCAGACGGGAGCCGCGCACCGTGTCGCCTTGCTCGATCAGCGAGCCGTTCGCCTGGTCGTGAAACAACCACTGCCCAAGGGCGGTGGTCAGCAGCGGGTAAAGCCCGCCGGTAATAAACGTCAGCAGTATTAAAAGCAGAAAGGCGGGACGTAATAAAGCCATCTTTTTCACTCCTTAAACCAGACCGAACAGCGTGAGCAGCAGATCGATTGCTTTGATACCGATAAACGGCACCAGCAGACCGCCCAGCCCGTAAATCCACAAGTTGCGGCGCAGCATCGCCGAGGCGGTCAGCGGCTTGTAGCTCACCCCTTTCAGCGCCAGCGGGATGAGGAACACAATCACCAGCGCGTTAAAGATCACCGCACTTAGAATCGCCGAAGAGGGGGAGTGCAGATGCATCACGTTCAGCGCGTTGAGCTGCGGATAGGTAGCCGCAAACGCCGCAGGGATGATGGCAAAATACTTCGCCACATCATTGGCGATACTGAAGGTGGTGAGCGATCCGCGCGTCATCAGCATCTGTTTGCCGATATGCACCACCTCAATCAGCTTGGTCGGGTTCGAGTCGAGATCGACCATGTTCCCCGCCTCTTTCGCCGCCTGGGTACCGGAGTTCATTGCCACCGCGACATCCGCCTGCGCCAGCGCTGGCGCATCGTTGGTGCCGTCACCGGTCATCGCCACCAGCCGACCTTCGGCCTGGTATTGACGAATCAGTGCCAGCTTCGCTTCCGGCGTCGCTTCGGCAAGGAAGTCATCCACGCCCGCTTCGGCGGCAATTGCCGCGGCGGTTAAGCGGTTATCGCCGGTGATCATCACCGTTTTGATGCCCATCTTACGCAACTGGGCGAAGCGCTCTTTAATACCGCCTTTGACGATATCTTTCAGCGCAATCACGCCCAGTACATTAGCCCCTTCCGCCACCACCAGCGGCGTCGCGCCCTGGCGGGCCACATTTTCCACCACCATCTCAACATCCGCCGGGAAGGTGCCGCCATTGGCCTCGATATGGCGACGAATCGCATCCACTGAGCCTTTGCGGATCATGCGATCCTGCACATTAATCCCGCTCATGCGCGTTTGCGCGGTAAAGGGGACGAAGGTGGCTTGCAGGCTCTGCATATCCCGCTCGCGCAGGTTAAAGCGCTGCTTGGCGAGGATCACAATGCTGCGTCCTTCCGGGGTTTCATCGGCTAACGAAGAGAGCTGGGCAGCATCGGCCAGCGTCTTCTCATCGACGCCGCGCGCGGGCAGAAAGTCCGACGCCTGGCGGTTGCCGAGGGTGATAGTGCCGGTTTTATCCAGCAGCAGCACATCGACATCACCTGCCGCTTCGACGGCGCGACCGCTGGTGGCGATCACATTCGCACCCAGCATGCGGCTCATCCCGGCCACGCCAATTGCCGACAGCAGGCCGCCGATGGTGGTCGGGATCAGGCAGACCAGCAGCGCAACCAGCACCGTGACGCTGACTGCCGTGCCGCCGTAAAGGGAGAAGGGCCACAGCGTGGCGGTCGCCAGCAGAAAGACAATGGTCAGCGCCACCAGCAGAATGGTCAACGCGATCTCGTTAGGCGTTTTGCGGCGCTGGGCACCCTCAACCATGGCGATCATGCGATCGAGAAAGGTTTCGCCTGGGTTAACGCTGTACTGGATCACCAGCCAGTCAGAGAGGATGCGCGTGCCGCCAGTCACGGAGGCGAAATCACCGCCGGACTCGCGGATCACCGGCGCGGATTCACCGGTAATGGCACTCTCATCCACCGACGCGCCGCCCTCGATCACTTCGCCGTCGCAGGGAATAATATCCCCCGCTTCAACCAGCACCACGTCGCCTTTGCGTAACTCATCTGCCGGAACATGATCCATCGGCGCATCGTGCTGCGGCGCGCGCAGTTTGCGGGCAAAGACCGTCTTTTTCACCCCTTTCAGGCTGTTGGCCTGCGCTTTACTGCGCCCCTCCGCCAGCGCTTCGGCGAAGTTGGCAAACAGCACCGTCACCCACAGCCAGAGGCTGATCGCACCGGTAAACCACGCGTTACCGACCAGATGGCCGGTTGCCATAGCGATTGCCAGCAAGGTGGTGAGCAGGCTGCCGATCCAGACGATAAACATCACCGGGTTACGCCACTGCACCTGCGGGCTTAATTTGGTTAAGGAACCCATCAGCGCCTGGCGAACAAGGTTCGCGTCAAACAGGGCCAGTTGTTTGCGACTCATAATAGTGGTCTCCGCCAGACTCAAAACTGAAGGTATTCCGCCACCGGGCCGAGGGCCAGGGCAGGAATAAAGGTCAATGCGCCAACCAGCAGCACGGTGCCGATCAGCAGGCCGATAAAGAGCGGGCCGTGGGTCGGCAGGGTGCCGGAGCTGGTGGGCTGGATCTTTTTACTCACCAGCGAGCCAGCAATCGCCAGCACCGGCACAATCACGCCGAAGCGGCCGACAAACATGCAGAAGGCGAGCAGACAGTTCCAGAAAGGCGTGTTGGCGCTCAGGCCACCAAAGGCGCTGCCGTTGTTATTGGCGGCGGAGGAGACGGCGTACAGCACTTCACTGAAGCCATGAATGCCGGGGTTGAACATGCCGCTGCGTCCGGCATCGGTCATCATCGCCAGCGCCGTGCCAATCAGCACCAGCGCCGGGGTGACGAGGATTGCCAGCGCGGTCATCTTCATTTCGCGGACATCAATTTTTTTACCGAGGAACTCCGGCGTGCGGCCAATCATCAGCCCGGCGATAAACACCGCCAGCAGGACAAACAGCAGCATGCCGTAGAGGCCTGAGCCGACGCCGCCAAACACCACTTCGCCAATCTGCATTAACCACATCGGGATCATGCCGCCGAGTGCGGTAAAGGAGTCATGCATGGCGTTGACTGCACCGCAGGATGCGGCGGTAGTCACCACGGCATAAAGGCTACTGGCGAGAATGCCGAAGCGGCTCTCTTTACCTTCCATGTTGATGGTGCTGTCGCCGCCGAGCGTCAGGAAGTGCGGGTTACCTAGCCACTCGGCCCGCATCACAATTGCCACACAAACGACAAAGATTATCGACATCGCCCACAGCAGCATCTGCCCCTGACGGCGGTCGCTCACCGCTTCACCAAAGGCGAAACAGAGCGCGGCAGGGATCAGGAAGATCGCCAGCATCTGCACAAAGTTGGTCAGCGCGGTAGGGTTTTCGAACGGATGGGAGGAGTTGGCGTTAAAGAAGCCGCCGCCGTTAGTGCCCAGCATTTTAATCGCTTCCTGCGAGGCGACCGGACCCATTGGCATCAGGTGCTGAACCCCTTCGAGAGAGGTGTAGGACTGGTAGGGGAGCAGGTTTTGCAGCGTCCCTTGCTGGATGAAAAAGAGGGCGATCAGCAGCGCCAGCGGCAGCAATACCCAGATCGTAATGCGCGTCAGATCGACCCACGCGTTGCCCAGCGTCTCCATACTGCGGCGGGCAAAGGCGCGGATCAGCGCAAACACCACCGCGATGCCGGTGGCGGCAGAGAGGAAGTTCTGCACCGTCAGGCCGACCATCTGGCTTAAGTAACTCAGCGTGCTTTCACCGGCGTAGGATTGCCAGTTGGTATTGCTGACAAAACTGACCGCAGTGTTGAGTGCCAGGTGCCAGGAGAGGCCAGGCAGGTTCTGCGGGTTCAGCGGCAGGATGCCTTGCAGCATCAGCAGGGCAAACAGCAGGGCGAGGCCCAGCAGGTTAAGCCACAGGATCGCCAGCAGGTAGTGCCGCCAGCTCATTTCACGGGTGTCGATACCCAACCCGCGCCAGAGCAGGTTTTCCACCACGCCAACGCCCGGCAAGGGCTGCCCTGCAATCAGCTTCGCCAGCAGCGAACCAAGCGGGCGCGCCAGCAGGAACAGCACCAGCAAAAAGCCGGCAACCAGAAGAAACGCTTGAGCGGCCATTAAAATGCCTCCGCGTTTATCAGGGCGTAAATCAGGTAGCCCAATAACAGGAAAACCAGCACGATGCCGATTAGCACGCCTGCACTCACAGTTCACCTCCGGGGTGATTTAAGGATGTGCAGAGAGGCTAATTTTTCAGGCGCAAAGATTTCGCAAAAATCCCCGGGCGAGGTGTAAAAAAAGTATAAAAATGCCGAACAAATAAGCAGTTTTTGCCGTTGTAGGCCTGATAAGCGCAGCGCCATCAGGCATTTTCTCCGCGGCACCGATTGCCGGATGACGGCTGCGCCTTATCCGGCCTACATGAACGACGCCGCTGAAACGGCGTAGGCCGGATAAGCGTGAGCGCCATCCGGCATATTCCGCGGCACCGATTGCCGGATGGCGGCTACGCCTTATCCGGCCTACTAAAACGCGCCTACAGCGATACCGGTTTTGCTTTTGTCTGCAATATGAAAGCGAGGGGTTGTGTCCCCGCTGAAATCGGCGAACCGAAGCGTGAATGACA